>NZ_JBKFBD010000017.1:0-102900 GCF_053345975.1 Microbacterium sp. C23T
GGACGAGACCTCGGGGTTTCCCCGGGGTCTCGTCCGCCGATCGGTGTATCACGGGGCGGGCCACCTGGCGGCGATTGGCACCGGCCGGCCGCGGATATCCTGAAGCGATGAGTCCCCTCCGCCCCCTCGATCAGTCGAGCAAGCTCCAGAACGTTCTCTACGAGATCCGCGGGCAGGCACTGGCAGAGGCAGACCGGCTGGAGGACGACGGCCACACGATCCTGAAACTGAACACGGGCAACCCCGCGGTCTTCGGGTTCGAGGCGCCGTTCCAGATCGTGCGCGACATGATCGAGGCCGTCCCGCACGCGCACGGGTACAGCGACAGCAAGGGCATCATGTCAGCGCGGCGCGCGGTCGTGTCGCGGTACGAGCAGGTGCCCGGCTTCCCGCAGTTCGACCCCGACGACGTCTACCTCGGAAACGGGGTGTCCGAGCTCATCACGATGACCATGCAGGCGCTCCTCGACGAGGGCGACGAGGTGCTGATCCCGGCGCCGGACTACCCGCTGTGGACGGCGATGACGAGCCTCGCCGGCGGCACCCCCGTGCACTACCGCTGCGACCCCGACGCCGAATGGCAGCCCTCGCTGGAAGACATCCGCGAGAAGGTCACGCCGCGCACCAAGGCGATCGTCGTCATCAACCCCAACAATCCGACCGGCGCCGTCTACAGCCGCGAGGTCCTCCAGGGGATCGTCGAGATCGCGCGCGAGAACTCGCTGCTGCTGCTCTCGGACGAGATCTACGACCGCATCCTCTACGACGAGGCCAAGCACATCCCGCTCGCGACGCTCGCGCCCGACCTGCTGTGCCTCACGTTCAACGGCCTGTCGAAGACGTACCGCGTCGCGGGCTACCGTTCCGGCTGGCTCGTGATCACGGGGCCGAAGAAGCACGCCGCAGGATTCCTGGAGGGCATCCAGCTGCTCGCGTCCACGCGGCTGTGCCCCAACGTGCCGGCGCAGTACGCCGTGCAGGCCGCGTTGTCGGGGGTCCAGTCGATCGACGCGCTCATCGCGCCCGAGGGGCGCCTGCATGAGCAGCGGGACGCGGCATGGGAGGGTCTCGAGCGCATCCCCGGCGTGACGTGCCTGAAGCCCAAGGGCGCGCTCTACGCGTTCCCGCGGCTCGACCCGAACGTGTACGAAATCCGCGACGACGCCAAGCTCGTCTACGACTTCCTCGTCGCCGAGCACGTGCTGCTGGTGCAGGGGACCGGCTTCAACTGGCCGACCCCCGACCACCTGCGCATCGTCACACTGCCCGAGGCCCGTGTCCTCGCCGAGGCCGTCGAGCGGCTCGGCAACTTCCTCTCGTCGTACAAGCAGTAGCGACTGGTTCCGCGCGCCGCGCGGTTCGTCAACCCCCTCGCTTGACGGGGGCCTGCGTCGTAGCTTCGCGGCATGTCCATCGAACTGAACCAGCCGGCGCTGCGCCACATGCGCTCGCTCATCCGGGACGGCAAGGTCGTGCGCGATGAACGCGACGATTGGTCGGAGGCCGCGCCGACGGCCGACGAGGAGAACTCGTACATCAAGCGAGAAGGATGGACCGAGTACTCCCACTGGCACATCGGCATCGACCACCGCGAGAACGAGGAGACGAAGCAGGCGTACTCGTTCCCGGTGGGCGATTTCAAGAAGGTCCATCGGTCCGGGGTGATCTCGGCCGAGAGCCGCGCCGGACAGCACGACCACTACGAGATCCGCGACGCGCTGCGGTCGCTGCTCGAGCTCATCGACAAGGACGACAAGAGCTGACGACGGGACCGGCCGCATCGTCGGGGCCGGTTCCGTCGCCGGGTCGTGGGCGCCTCGCGCCGCACAGTCGCCGTCAGGCGTGCGCGTGCGACGGCGGCTTCGTCAGGGCGCCGGTCAGAGGAGCGCGAGCGAGGTGGCGCGCCAGCGGCCGTCCATGCCCTCGATCCGCACGGCCAGGGCGCGCGTGCGCGCGGGCCCCCGGACGACGACGACCGCTTCGATGATGCCGTCGGCGGGGGAGGACTCGTGCACCGACATGATCGTGTGCACGGGGCGCTTCGCCGCCACACCGCGGGCGCTGCGCGCCCGGGTCGCGAGGTTCGCACGCGTGACGAGCTTGCGGTAGGCGTCCTCGGTGAGCCAGCGGGCGAGCTGGTCGACTTCGCGGACACCCGCGAAGACCTCGAGCACGCCGACCGTGAGGTTGCGCAGGAACGGCTCCGGTGCGGGGAGCGCTGTGGACGGCGTCCGCTGCGGCGCGAAGAACTCTGCGACCTGCGCGCTGCTGCGGGACGCATAGGGTACGCGGGCGGTGCCCGCGGGCGTCGTTGCCATGGGTGCCAATCTCGACAGGGGGATGTCTTTCCGGACAGTAGACCACACAGCGAACTCTCAGGAAAATCCGGCCTGGTCGGCTGTGGATAACTCGTCGGCCGATCTGCCGCGGTGCCCTACTCTCACTGAGTGCGCTGGGACCGCTTCTTCGACGACCTCGAGGATCAGCTCGCCTCCGAATGGGAGGCCGAGCGCGCCGCGCTCGACACCGAGGCCGAGCGTCTGAGGCTCTCGCGGGTGCAGCTGTCCGAGCGCCTGACGCTGCTCGCCGCCCGCGACGGGGCTTCCCCGACCGTGGCATCGTTCGACCTCGCCGACGGTACGACGGTGCGCGCGTCCGTGACCGGCGTGGGCGCCGACTGGGTCGCGCTGGCCCTCGCCGACGGACCCGGTGGCGCGGTGGTCGTGCCGTTCGCCTCGTTGGGGGCCATCGGCCTGCCGCACGCCGACCTCCTGCGCACCGCGCGCCCGGCGCCGCCGCGATCACCCCTGGCCGATCGGCTCACGTTCGGCTTCGTGCTGCGCGATCTCGTGCGCCGCCGGGCGGGGGTCGCCGTGCACCTCGTCTCTGGGCGGGTCCTCACCGGCACGATCGATCGCGCCGGTGCCGACCATCTCGACCTCGCGGTGCACGACCATGGCGCGCCGCGGCGTGCCGACGCGGTGTCGGGCTACCGGCTGGTGCCGTTCGCGGCCATCGCGTGGATCCGCGCGGACGAGGCACCCGCGATCCCCTGACCGCCGGGTCGGCGCATCCGCGCGAGGGCTGCCGTGCTCAGTCGGGGTGGCGGACGATGCTTCCGCCCCACAGCTCGGGGAAGCTGGCGGTCTGGGACTGACGCCACAGCGCCATGCGCCGGGCCTCCTCGGCCTGGTCGTCGAGGTACTCCCCGACGCTCGCGGCGTCGATCCGCCAGCGCGCGGGTGCGCCGACGCGCAGGCCCCGGAGCCGCCCTTCGTGGACCAGAGCCATGACCTCGTCGACCGAGACGCCGAGCACCTCGCCCACCTGGGCGGGTGCGTACAGCCGCACGTCGGACGTCGGGTCATCTGACATGCCCCCATTATGGACCTGCCTCCCCGGTGCGGGCTGGGCCCCCTCACCCCTGTGGATAACGCCCGACGGCCTCATGCAGAGTCGGCGACGATGGACGCATGACCGCCGCTCACGACCCCGTCCGCACCCCGCGCCGAGCCTTCTGGGGCGATGCGCGGTTCTTCCTCGGCGTGCTCCTGGTGGCAGCATCCGTCGTCGGTGTGTGGCTCGTCGTGTCGGCCGCGCGCCAGACCGTCCCGGTGTACGCCGCCGCCCACACGATCGTCCCCGGCGAGGCGATCGGGACCGGCGACCTCAAGGTCGTCGACGTCGCACTCGGGACGCTCGCCGGCACCTACCTCACCGCGGACGACCTCGACGAGCCCGTCGTCGCGACCCGCACGATCGAGGCGGGCGAACTGGTGCCCGCGGCATCCGTCGGCGATCCCTCCTCCGCACGCACCACGAGCGTCGTCGTCCGCAGCGCCGTCGACGTGCCCGCGTCGGTCGAGGCGGGCAGCGTCGTCGAGGTCTGGTCGGCACCGCTGCTCGAGCAGGGGGCGTACGACGAGCCGCGCGTCCTGGTCGCCGACGCCACCGTGGTCTCGGTGACCCGCGACGACTCCATGATCGGCGGCGGTGCGGCCGCCCTCGAACTCGTGATCCCGCGGGCGGACGTGCCCGCGACGCTCGCCGCGATGGCCGACGAGTCCGCGCTCTCCATCGTCCCGACGACGGGTTCCGGCTCGTGAGGGTCGTCGTCGCCGTCGACGACGCCCGACTCCTCGTCGACGGGCTGCGGCGGGAGGGGATCGACGTGATCGCGGAGGTCGCGGCATCCGCTCCCGCCCTCGCTGCGGCGGATGGGATGCTGGGCGCCGACGCCGAGACGCTGCTCCGGGCGCTCGCCGACGCCGACGCGCTGGTGGTCGCGGTGTCGCGCTCCACGATGTCGCCGACCGTCGTCGCCCTCTGCGACCGTGCCGGCACGCGCGTCCTGCCGCTCGTCGAGGACGCGGCGGGGGAGCGGATCGCGGCGTCGTGCGGCCTCGAGGCTCCGCTGGATCTGCACACCGAGCCATGGCGCATCGCCGAGGCGCTCTCCGTGGCGCCGCGCGCGTCGGCTGCGGAGTCGCCCGCGCGCCCGCAGCCGCGCGTGATCGCGGTGTGGGGTCCCGCCGGCGCCCCCGGGCGGTCCACCGTGGCGACGGAGCTCGCCGTCGAGCTCGCGCGCGGCGGGCGCCACGTCGCGCTGGTCGACGCCGACACGCACGCGCCGTCGCTCGCCCTGACGCTCGGGCTCGCCGACGAGGGGCCCGGATTCGCCGCCGCCTGCCGGCAGGCCGAGCTCGGCGGTCTCGACGCGCGCGAGCTCACCCGCATCGCGGTGCCGCTCGGCCGCACCGGTGTCGACGTGCTCACGGGCATCAACCGGCCCTCCCGCTGGCCCGAGCTGAGCGACCGGCGCGTGGGCGCCGCCCTCGCCGCCTGCCGCGAGTGGGCCGACTACACGGTGGTCGACGTCTCCTCGTCGCTCGAGCGCGACGAGGAGATCATGAGCGACCTCGACGGGCCGCGACGCCACGCCGCCACCCTCGCCGCGCTGCGCGCCGCAGACCTCGTGGTCGCGGTGGTGGCGGCCGATCCGGTGGGCGTCGCGCGGTTCCTGCGCGGGCACGCCGACCTCCGCGCCACCGTCGGCGCGACCCGGGTGGCCGTCGTCGCCAACCGGCTCCGCCCCGGAACCCTCGGCATCGACGCCCGCGGGCAGGTGCGCCGCACCCTCGACCGCTTCGGCGGCATCGAGGACGTCTGGTTCCTCCCGCAGGACCCGAGATCCGCGGATGCCGCGATCCTCGCGTCGCAGCCGATCGCCGACGTGGCGCCTCGATCGCCCTTCACGCTCGCGCTCCGGCGGTTCGTCGGCGAGGCGATCGTGCCCGCTCCTGCGCCGCAGCGCGCCGCGAAGCCGCGGCGCCGGAGCGTCCACCGCACCGGCTCCGGCCGACCCGCGCACGCCGACGCCGACGACATGGCACGTGTCGTCGAACGAGTCGTGTGATCGGCGCGCTCTAGGCTAGGTCCGTGTCGACCCTCAGCGATCTCGTTTACGCCCAGGGCCGCTCCAGTGAAGAGGACGTGGAGTGGCTGCACCGTCTCGCAGGAGACGGCCAGCTCCTCGCCGATCTGGCGTTCGCCGACATCGTGCTCTGGGTGCCCACCTCCGACGACTCCTTCGTCGCCGTCGCGCACACCCGTCCCGGCGGTGCGGCGACGCTCTTCTACCGAGACATCGTCGGCGACCGTGTGCGGCCGCAGTGGCGCACGCAGGTGCGCGAGGCGTTCCAGACGGGCCGCATCGTCGACTCCGCGTCGCCGGACTGGTTCGAAGAGACCCCCACCCGCGTCCGGGCGGTGCCGGTGGCCCGCAAGAGCGGGAAGGAGGCGACGGTGATCGGCGTGATCACCCGTCACACGAACCTCGGCGAGGCCCGCACGCCTTCGCGGCAGCAGATCACCTTCAACGACTGCGCCGACGACCTCTTCGGCATGATCGCGTCGGGCGACTTCCCCGACCTGTCCGCGCCGACGTCGCCGCGGCGCGGCGCGCCGCGTGCATCCGACGGTCTGGTGCGGCTCGACGTCGACGGCATCACCACCTTCGCGAGCCCCAACGCGCTGTCGGCGTTCAACCGCCTCGGCTTCGACGACGAGCTCGAGGGCGAGTCGCTCGTCGAGGTCGTGACCGGCATCCTTCCGACGAAGCGCCAGTTCGACGAGTCGCTCCCGGTCGTGGTCACCGGCCGCGCGCCGTGGCGCGCCGATCTCGAAGCGCGCGGGGTGACGGTGTCGCTGCGCACCATTCCGCTGCGCGATCACGGCACGCGCATCGGCGCGATCGTGCTCTGCCGCGACGTGACCGAGATCCGCCACCAGGAGCAGGAGCTCATCACCAAGGACGCGACGATCCGCGAGATCCACCACCGCGTCAAGAACAACCTGCAGACCGTGGCGTCTCTGCTGCGCATCCAAGCCCGCCGCTCGCACACTGAGGAGGCGCGAGACGCGCTCACGCAGGCCATGCGCCGGGTGTCGGCGATCGCCGTCGTGCACGACACCCTCTCGGAGGGCCTCGCGCAGAACGTGGACTTCGACGAGGTGTTCGCCCGCGTGCTGAAGCTCGTGGCCGAGGTCGCCGCGGCGCCGAACACGCGCGCCAAGACGCACTCCACGGGCCGCTTCGGCACCCTGCCCAGCGAATACGCGACGCCGCTCGCGCTCGCCCTCACCGAACTCGTCACGAACGCCGTCGAGCACGGGCTCGCGGGGCAGGAGGGCGATGTCGAGATCATCGCCGAGCGCACCGACGACCGCCTCGAGGTACGCGTGCGCGACACCGGCTCCGGGCTCCCGGAGGGTCAGGTCGGTCGCGGCCTCGGCACGCAGATCGTGCGCACCCTCATCCAGGGCGAGCTCGGCGGCACCATCGACTGGCACACCATCATGGGCAGCGGCACGGAGGTCACGATCGACATCCCGCTGCGCTACATCGAGCGCTCCCAGAGCTGAGCCCGAGGCGTTCGGCCCGCGAACGTGCAGAACGGATGCCGCGGGATGCGGCATCCGTTCTCTGCAGGTCTTCGCTAGGAGGCGCGGCGCGCGCGGGCGGCGCGGCGCTTGAGCGCGCGGCGCTCGTCCTCGGAGAGGCCTCCCCACACGCCCGAGTCCTGGCCGGTCTCGAGGGCGTACTGCAGGCAGATCTCGGTGACGGTGCAGCGTGCGCACACCGACTTGGCCTTCTCGATCTGATCGACGGCCGGACCGGTGTTCCCGACGGGGAAGAACAGTTCGGGGTCGACGGTCAGGCAGGCGGCCTTGTCGCGCCAGTCCATGGTGGTGCTCCTTGTGACAGAGGGGTGGGGAAAAAGGGCCCGGTTCGGGTCCGGTACCCTGTGGGATGTGCGAGAAGAATCTCGCCCCACGTCGCTGTGGGAGCACACGGCTTCACCAATCGTCCCATAGCGGTTTACCTGAATCAAGGGTTCATCGGCGGGTTTGTGTAGGACTTGCTGAGTGTTCCCCAGGGCGTATGGAGGGTTCGCACAAACCGCTGTCGGTGGAAGAAGGAGTCGACGGAGAATGCGGACAAACCTGTCCGGAAGGATCGCCGCCGTGCTGGTGGGGCTCGAGGGACTCGGCCTCGCCGCGCTCACGGTGCGCGAGATCGTCGCGATCGCCTCGGGCGACACCGGTTCGATCGAGAGCGCGATCGCGCTCGCGGTGCTGACCCTCGTCGGCGCGGCCGCGGTCATCGCCTTCGCATTCGCGATCTGGCGCGGCCAGTCGTGGGGTCGTTCGGGCGGCATCGTCACGCAGCTGCTGATCCTCGCGGTCGCCCTCGGCGCGGCGACGGGTGCGTTCGCCGATCCGGCGGCGGCCCTGGCGCTCGCCGCCCCGGCCGTGGTCGTCCTCGTGCTCCTCGTGCTCGCCGTACGCGACGCCGGACGGGCGGCGCGCCGGCAGCGCGACGAGGAGGCCGACGGACAGGCTCCGGGCGGGGCTTAGACGCCCAGGAGCGTCCGTACGCGCGCGACGTGGCCGGTGGCGCGCACGTTGTACAGCGCGTGCGTGAGGCGGCCCTTCTCGTCGATGACGAACGTGGAGCGGATGACGCCCATGAAGGTCTTGCCGTAGTTCATCTTCTCGCCCCATGCGGCGTACTTCTCGAGCACCTTGTGGCCGGGGTCGCTCAGCAGGTCGTACGTGAGGCCGTCGCGCTCCCGGAACCGGCGGAGCTTCTCGGGCTCGTCGGGGGAGATGCCGAGCACCGTGTAGCCGGCCGCCTGCAGCGGGGCGAGGCTGTCGCGGAAGTCGCACGCCTCCTTGGTGCAGCCGGGCGTCATCGCCGCCGGATAGAAGAACAGGATCACGCGTCCGCCCCGCAGGTCCTTCAGCGTCACCGCCTGCTCGTCCTGGTCGACGAGCGTGAAGGCGGGGGCGAGGGAGCCGGGTTCGAGGCGTGTCGTGGTCACCGTCCCACTCTAGGCGCCGGGCTCCTGGCTCCTCTTGGCGAACGTCTCCAGCAGTCGCTGCAGCGAGTCGAGTCGGGCGGCGCCGCCGGGGCCCAGCCGGCCCTCCTCGACCGCCTCGACGATGGCGCAATCGGGCGCGTCGGGGAGGTGGGTGCACCCGCGAGGGCACTCCTCGGCGATCGCGTCGAGGTCGGTGAACGCACGCAGGATGTTCGCGGGATCGACGTGGCCGAGGCCGAACGAGCGCACACCGGGGGTGTCGATGACCCAGCCGTTGCCCCCTTCGCCCCGATAGCGCAGCGACACGGTCGAACTCGAGGTGTGCCGCCCGCGCCCGGTCACGACGTTGACGTGCCCGGTCGCGCGCTTCGCATCGGGCACGAGCGCGTTGACGAGCGTCGACTTGCCGACGCCCGAGTGCCCGACGAACACCGTCGAGTGGCCGACGAGCGCCGCGCCGATGCGCTCGAGCGGCATCTCCTCCCGCCCGCTCGTGAACACCTCGAGGTCGAGGCCGTCGAAATGGGCGAGGAACTCCGCCGGGTCGGCGAGGTCGGTCTTGGTCACGACAAGGAGAGGACGGACGCCGGCATCCAGCGCCGCCACGAGATACCGGTCGACAAGCCGCGGGCGCGGCTCGGGGTCCGCGGCGGCGACCACGACGAGCATCTGGTCGGCGTTGGCGACGATGACGCGCTCGACCTGGTCGGTGTCGTCGGCGCTGCGCCTGAGCAGCGAGGTGCGGTCCTCGATGCCGACGATGCGCGCGAGCGTGCCGTCGTCTCCGGACGCGTCGCCGACGACGCGAGCGCGGTCGCCGGTCACGATCGGCGTCTTGCGGAGCTCGCGCGCGCGGGCGGCGAGCACCGTGCGCTCGGTCGGCGTGTCTTCGTCGACGAGCACGGTGTACCGGCCGCGGTCGACGCCGAGCACGCGTGCGATCTCGGCGTCGCTGTGCGCCGGACGGCGTTTCGTCCGGGGGCGGTTGGCCTTCGGATTCGGCCGCACGCGCACGTCGGCCTCGTCGAACTCCGGTTCGTCGTCGTCGTCGACGTCGTCGAGCCAGCTCACGGTGTCGTCCCGGTCATCGAGTCATGCCGATCGCTCCGCGAACGTGTGCACGCGCCCCCTCACGAGGCGCGCATCGTCTCCTCGGGGAGCCCGCCGTCTGCGTGCTCGCCGTCGAGCATCCGCTGCCAGATCTGCGGGAACTCGGGCATCGTCTTGGCGGTCGTGCCGATGTCGTCTACCTCGACGCCGGGCACAGCCAGGCCGATCAGGGCGCCGGTGGTCGCCATGCGGTGGTCGTGGTACGCGTGCCAGGTCCCGCCATGCAGCGGGCGGGGAACGATGCGAATGCCGTCGGGAAGCTCTTCGGCCTCGCCGCCGAGGCCGCGCAGCTCCGCGACGAGCGCCGCGATGCGGTCGGTCTCGTGGCCGCGGATGTGACCGATGCCGTGCAGCGTCGAGGGCGAGTCCGCGAAGGCGGCGAGCGCGAAGATCGTGGGAGTCAGCTCGCCGGCGGCCGACAGATCGAGATCGACGCCCTGGATGCCGGCTCCGGCGGTCACGGTGAGCGCGCCGCCGCGGCGCACCACGCGGGCGCCCATGAGCGACAGGATCTCGGTGAGCATCGCACCGGGCTGGGTGGAGTGCGCGGGCCAGCCGGTGACCGACACCGCACCGCCGGCCACCATGGCCGCAGCCAGGAACGGCGCGGCGTTCGACAGGTCGGGCTCGATCGCCACGTCCTTGCCGCGGATCGGGCCGGCGGGCACGATCCACTCGCCGACGCCCGGGCGCTCGACGTGCACGCCGCGGTGGCCGAGGGCTTCGACGGTCATGTCGATGTGCGGGATGCTCGGCAGCCGCTCGCCGGAGTGACGCAGCTGCAGCCCGACGTCGAAGCGCGGCGCCGCGAGCAGGAGACCGGAGACGAACTGGCTCGACGCGCTGGCGTCGATCGTCACCTCTCCGCCGCGCACGTGGCCGTGGCCGCGGATGGCGAAGGGGAGCGCCCAGTGGCCGCCGTCGTCGATGTCGACGCCGACGTCGCGCAGCGCCGTGATCATGGCGCCCATGGGACGGTGCAGCGCGCTCTCGTGCGCCGTGAGTGTGACGTCGCCGCGGGCGAAGCCGCCGAGACCGGCCACGAACCGCATGACGGTGCCCGCCTGCCCGCAGTCCACGACGGTGTCGCCGTGAAGGGGCCACACCGGGGTCACCTCGATGTCGTCGCCGTACAGTCCGCTGCCTTCGACGAACTCGATGCCGACGCCGAGCGAGCGCAGCGCGTCGATCATGCGGGCGGAGTCGTCGGAGTGCAGCGGCGCGATCAGGCGGCTCGGGGCGTCCGCGAGGGCGGCCAGGATCAGCTCCCGGTTCGTCAGCGATTTCGACCCGGGGACGGTCACCGTGGCGTGCAGAGCGCCGTCCGCGACGGGCGCGGGCCAGTGGCCGCGCTCGATCGGCGCGGAGGGCGGGGAATACGCGTCGGCTGTCATCGGGTTCTACCCTACTGAACCCGGTGGGCACGAGCCGGGAGCAACCTACTGAGCGGAGCCGGATGTTCGCCACTCTCGAGCGCCTCGATCGTGAGGCGCCCCTCCTCGCCGAGCGTGACGCGCGGGTCCCAGGCAGCCTGGAACAGGCCGCCGTAGACTGGCGCGTGATGAGCGACTCGACCGACCAGGCTGCCGAGGCGGACCGCGATCAGGATCCCCGCGCGCAGTTCGAAGAGCAGGCGCTGCCCTTCATGGACCAGCTGTACGCCGCGGCCATGCGCATGACCCGCAACCCCGCAGATGCGGCGGATCTCGTCCAGGAGACCTTCGTCAAGGCGTTCGCCTCGTGGAGGACCTTCACGCAGGGCACCAACCTCAAGGCGTGGCTCTACCGCATCCTGACGAACACCTATATCAACACCTACCGCAAGAAGCAGCGCGAGCCGTACCAGGGCACGATCGACGACCTCGAGGACTGGCAGCTCGGCGGAGCCGAGTCGACCACTGCGACGAGCACGCGCTCGGCGGAGGCCGAGGCGATCGACCACATGCCCGCGTCGGTCGTGAAGGACGCGCTGCAGTCCATCCCGGAGGACTTCCGGCTGGCGGTGTACCTCGCCGACGTCGAGGGCTTCGCCTACCAGGAGATCGCCGACATCATGAAGACCCCCATCGGCACGGTCATGAGCCGTCTGCATCGTGGCAGGCGGATGCTGCGTGAACTGCTGGCCGACTACGCGAAAGAGCGCGGCATCACCCCCGCCGCCACAAGGAGCACGAAATGACCGACTGCGGTTGTGAGAAGGCGCGGCGCGACCTGGAGGAGTACCTGCGCCACGAGGTCTGCAAGACCGAGCAGAGCGACATCGCCGAGCACCTGGCGAACTGCGAGGGCTGCCGCGACGAGGCGCTCGTCGCGACCACGCTGACGGAGGTGCTCGCCCGGGCATGCAAGGAGAGCGCACCCGAAGAGCTGCGCGATCAGGTGCTGGCCAAGCTCCGGGCGGTCCAGGCGGCGCACTGACGCCGCCGCCCGCGGGGTCAGCCGGCGGGCGTGAAGATCGTGAGTGCGCCGGGCACCACGTCGACGGTCAGCGGCAGCGAACCGATCGGGTCTCCGTCGGCGTACGCCGTGACCCCCGGTGACGACAGCCGCACCGAGCGCACACGTCGCATCGCGACCTCGGGCACGTCCGAGTGCGTGCCCTGGTACACCCGGGGGAGGAGGCGCAGCAGGCGCAGCCTCCCGGCGGGGCGCACGAGCACGACGTCGAGCAGACCGTCGGCCGGGTCGGCATCGGGACAGATCGGGATGCCTCCGCCATACGTGCGCCCGTTGCCGACGGTCGCCATCACGAGGTCGCCGCCCACGTGTTCGCGCGTGCCGTCGGCGAGCTCCAGCTCGACATCGTACGGGATGCCGGCGAGCGTCAGGAACTCGACCAGGATCGCGATGTTGTACCGCGAGCCGCCGCGCGGCCAGCGCATCGCGTTGGCGCGGTCGTTGACCTTCGAGTCGAACCCGCTCGCGAGCACCGACCCGAAGTACCGGGTCGATCCATCCTCGCGGGTGACGCGGGCGAGGTCGATCGCCCGGGTGACGCCCGCGGCGATGGCGTCGGCCGCCGCGGTGACATCGAGTTCGCGCAGCCCCAGCGTCGCCGCGAAGTCGTTACCGGTGCCCGAGGGCACGATGCCGAGCGGGATGCCGGTGCCCGCGACCTCCTGGAGCGCGAGGTTCACCGTGCCGTCGCCGCCGGCGACGACGACCGCGTCCACGCCGACCTCGATCGCGGTCCGCAGCAGCGTGGACGACTCCGCCGCGCTGCCACCGCTCAGGATCGACGTCTGCACGCCGTGTGCGCGCAGGCGCTCGGCGGCGTCGGTCGCGGCGCCGGTGTGGGCGCCGGCGCGCGCCGCGGGGTTGACGAGCAGCGCGACCTTCATGCCCGCTCCGGCGCCGTGGCGGCCGGCTCGACCAGAGCACCGGGGTTCATGATCCCGTGCGGGTCGAGCACGCGCTTCACCGCGCGCAGCACCTCTACGCCGAGCGGCCCGATCTCGGCCTCGAGATACGGGCGATGATCGCGCCCCACGGCGTGATGGTGGGTGATCGTGCCGTGGGCGCCGCCGATCGCGCGGGACGCGGCATCCTTCGCGCTCGTCCACTGAGCCTCGGGATCGTCGGTGAGCGCGGCGACCACCGTGAAGTAAAGCGACGCGCCCGCCGGGTAGACGTGCGAGATGTGGCACAGCACGATGGGCTTCGTTCCCTCGGCGGCGAGGCTCTCGGTGAGCGCGGCGGTGACGGCGGCCTTGAGGGCGGGCAGGTGCGCCCACGTCGTCGCGGTCTCGAGGGTCTCGGCGAGCACGCCGATGTCCATGAGGGTGTCGCGCAGCGCGGGCGAGGCGAAGCGGCCGCGCTCCCACGACCGCGCCGGATCCTCACCTCGCGACGTCGCGCCGTGCGCGCGGAAGACCGCGTCGAGCGCATCGCGCGTCGCCTCGGCCTCGGCGGACGTCGCGCCCTCGAAGGTGGCGACGGCGAGGCATCCGCGCATCCGCGTGAGGTGTCCGCCCATCGCCGCGTTCACCCGCGTCTCGGTCTCGTCGCTCAGCCGCAGGACGGTGGGACGGACGCCGCGCTGCGTGGCTTCGCGGAACGCCGACGCCCCCGCGGCGAAATCGGGGAACGACCAGGCGCGGTATGCGGTCGCCGCGGGGACCGGGCGGATGCGCACGGTCACCTCGGTGAGGACGCCGAAGGCGCCCTCCGAGCCGAGGAACAGCTCGCGCAGGTCGGGGCCGGCGGCGCTCGAGGGGGAGCGTCCGAGGTCGAGGTCTCCGGCCGGAGTGGCGACGCGCAGCGCGTGGACGAGGTCGTCGAATCGGCCGTAGCCGCGCGAGGCCTGGCCGCTCGATCGCGTCGCCGCGTACCCGCCGAGGGAGGCGTACAGGAAGCTCTGCGGGAAGTGCCCGAGCGTGTAGCCGCGGGCGCCGAGCAGCTCCTCGGCCTGCGGACCGGTCGTGCCGGCGCCGAACGTCGCGAGAAGCGAGACCTCGTCGAGTGCGAGGAGCGCCGCGGTGCGGCGGAGGTCGAGGGCGATCACGGCACGCTGGGCGCCGCGCACGGGGTCCACGCCGCCCACGACGGAGGTGCCCCCGCCGAAGGGCACGACGGCGATGCCGCGCTCGCCGCACACGCGGAGCACGGCGGCGACCTCGGAGTGATCCGCGGGGGAGACCACCCCGTCCGGCGCGGCCTGCAGGTCCTCGAGCCGCCGGCGCAGAAGATCGGGCGTGCTCTTGCCGCCGAGGTGCAGCATGCGCACCGCATCGTCCCGCGTCGCAGCGTCGGCGCCGACCACGTCGGCCAGCGCCGCGAGGTCGCCGTCGGGCAGCAGCGAGGGCGTGAGGACGGGCGCGGCGCGGTGCGGGACGGGATGCGCCTTGCCCGGCAGCAGCGTCGCGACGATCGCCTTCGCGGCCGCCGGCAGACGGGCCGGCTCGGACCCCCAGGCGTCCCAGTCGCCGCGGGGGCGGGGCGTCGGGACGGCGAGCGGACGCACCGGGTCGCTCGAGGAATCGGTGGGCACCGTCGCAGCCATGGCGACAGTATGACACATTCTGTATGGTTGTCACATGGCCGATGGAGTGCCCGATACCGAGACCGCGATCCTCGACGCCGCGCTCGCCGAGGTGCTGGCGCACGGCATCCGCCGGACGACGGCCTCCGACATCGCCCGACGCTGCGGGATCGCCCGCCAGACGCTCTATCGCTACTGGCCCGACGCGCAGGCGGTGTTCGCCGCCCTCGTGACGCGCGAGCTCGTCGCGGCGCTTCCCGCCGCGGCCGGGGAGTCCTCGGACCTCGACGAGCTGGTCGCGCTTCTCGTCGAGACCGCCGACCGCGTGCGACGTCTTCCCCTCGTCGACCGGCTCCGCGACACCGATCCCGAGCTGTTCGCCCGGTACATCCTCGATCGGCTCGGGACGAGCCAGCGGGCGATCCACGCCGAGACCGCCCGGCGCATCGCCGCGGGGCAGCGCGCCGGCTTCGTTCGAGCGGGAGACCCGCCGCAGCTGGCGGCCATGGTGCTGCTCGTCGCGCAGTCGGCGGTGCAGTCGGCGCCACTCGTCGCCGAGTGGCTGCCCGAGAGCGCGTGGCGCGCCGAACTCGCGCACGCGCTGCGCGGCTATCTCGCACCGACCGTGGAGGGGCAGCGATGACGACACGCATCGTGGGGCGCACGCCCGGATCGTCCGCGCTCTCGGCGGGACGGCGCGCGCGCGAGCTCGACGCGCTCGCCGACCGCGGCGAGATCGACCTGCTCGTCATCGGCGGCGGCATCACCGGCGCCGGGATCGCATTGGATGCCGCGAGCCGGGGCCTCAGCACCGTCCTGGTCGAACGGCACGACCTCGCGCACGGCACCAGCCGCTTCAGCTCCAAGCTCGTGCACGGCGGCCTGCGGTACCTCGCGTCGGGCCAGATCGGGATCGCGCACGAGAGTGCGACGGAGCGCAACATCCTCCTCACCCGGACGGCGCCCCACCTCACGCGTGCGCTAGCCCAAGTCGTGCCGCTGCACGAGCCCGGCCACCTCGCGCGCGGTGCGTACATCGGCATGGGCTACGAGCTCGGTGACGGCCTGCGCCGCGCGGTCGGGACCCCCGGGTCGCTGCTGCGGCCGCCCGGCCCGATCGGCCGCGACGCCACCCTCGCCCTCGCGCCAGCCGTTCGCGCCGAGGGTCTCCGCGGCGGGGTGCGGGGCTGGGACGGGCAGCTCATCGACGATGCCCGGCTTGTCGTCGCCGTCGCGCGGACGGCCGCCGGGTACGGGGCATCCGTCCTCACCCGTGTCGAGGCCGTCTCGGTCACCGGCCGCGAGGCGACCCTGCGCGACCTCGTGACGGGCGAGACGGTCCACGTGCACGCGCGCGCTGTCGTGAGCGCGACGGGCGTGTGGGCGGGAGAGCTCGATCACGACGTCCGCCTGCGGCCGAGCCGCGGCACGCACCTCGTGGTCTCGACGGCCCGCCTGGGCGGTTCGGATGTGTCGCTCACCGTGCCGGTCCCCGGGTCGTCGAGCCGGTTCGTGTTCACGCTGCCGGCGCAGCACGGGCGCACCTACATCGGCCTCACGGACGTGCCCGCCGACGGGCCGATCCCCGACGTCGCGCACGCGACCGAGGCCGAGATCGACATGCTCCTCGGCACGGTCAACACCGTGCTGGAGGAGCCCCTCGTCCGCACCGACGTGCTCTCGACCTTCGCCGGCCTGCGGCCGCTGCTCGCCGGCGACGACGACCACGACACCAGCGACCTGTCGCGTCGTCACGCGATCATCGAGGCTGAGAGCGGCGTGCTCAGCATCGTCGGGGGCAAGCTCACGACGTACCGGCGGATGGCGGAGGACGCCGTCGACGCCGTGATCCGGCGCGACCCCGGGTTCGCCTCCCGTCCGTCGGGCACGCGTTCGATCCCGCTCGTCGGCGCGTGGCCGCGGCACCGCCTCGGCGAGATCGCCGCGGCGCCGCGGCTGGTGCGCCGGTACGGCGCCGAGGCGCCGTACGCGGCCGCCCTGCCGACGGGTGCGGGCGCCGCGTGCGGCGTGACGGCCCAGGAGCTCCAGTGGGGGGTCGCGGTCGAGGGCGCCCTGAGCGTCGCCGACCTCCTCGACCGGCGCACCCGCCTCGGTCTCGTCGAGACCGATCGTGAGCAGTCGACGGATGCCGCCGCCGCCGCCTTCGCCCGCGCCGGCGTCGACCCGATCGGAGCCTGAGCCGCGGCCCGCAACCGATCCTCAGTTGAGGAGCATTGCCGGTGTGAGGGGCGACATGCCTGATTCGGTCCGCATCTCGGCGCAGAACCTCGTCTGAGGAACGTCCGCTCGCGGATTGGCAGGAATCCGCTCCAGCACGGCGGCGCAGACGGGCCGGGGTGTCGCACGTCCCCGTCACACTGGAACGGTGACTCACAGCGGAACCCCCGGCGGACTCGGCGTCGTCCAGGGCACGGCGCTCTACATCGCGTCGGTGCTCGGCACCGGGCTCCTCGTGCTCCCCGGCCTCGCGGCCGATGTGGCGGGTCCCGCGTCCATCGTCTCGGTGCTGGCCGTCATCGTGCTCGCCGTGCCGCTGGCGGGCACCTTCGCCTCCCTGGCCGCGCGCTACCCCGATCCGGGAGGCGTCGCCAGCTACGTGCGTCGCGCGCTCGGTCGCACGGCGGCCCGCGCGACCGGCTACTGGTTCTACTTCGGCGTCGCCGCCGGGTTCCCGGTGCTCGCGGTCCTCGGCGCCGAGTACCTGACCGCGATCCTGCACATCGACCGCGTCGCCGTGCCCATCCTCGTGTTCGCGATCCTCATCCCGCCGTTCGCCGTCAACATGCTGGGGGTGCGGGTCGCCGGCTGGGTGCAGTTCGTCCTCACCGGCCTCCTCGTCGGCATCGTGGTCTTCGTCGTGGCCACGGCCTTCCCCGCCGTCGAGGCGTCGAGCTTCACGCCGTTCCTGCCCCACGGCTGGGCGGGCGTCGGCACGGCGATCAGCCTCTTCGTCTGGGCGTTCGCGGGGTGGGAGGTCGGCACGCACATCTCGGGGGAGTTCCGCGACCCGCGCCGCAGCATCCCGATCGCCACCGCCATCGCGCTCGTCGTGACCGGCCTCGCGTATCTGCTGCTGCAGGTCGTGACTGTGGGAGTGCTCGGCGAGGACGCGGGCGCCGGCGCTGTTCCGCTGCTCTCGCTCGCCGAGGCGGTGGCGCCCGGCTTCGGTCCGACCGCGGTCGGCGCCGTCGCCGCGATCGTCGTGCTGGGCGTGATGAACGCCTACCTCGCCGCGTTCGGCAAGCTCGGCGCGTCGCTCGCGTCGTCGGGCGATCTGCCCCGGGTGCTCGCGCCCGGTGCCGAGTCGGGTGGAGTGCCTCGCCGCGCCCTGCTGCTGACCTTCGTGATCGCGATGGTCTACTGCACGATCGCGCTCGCGACCGGCGGCGACCTGCAGACGTTCATCCTCATCCACACCAGCAACATGGTGTCGATCTACGCCGCCGGCATGATAGCGGCGACACTGATCCTGCCGCGCTTCACGGCGGGCTGGTTCATGGCGGTCGTCGCGGCGGTGCTGTCGGTCGGCCTGCTGCTCCTGGCCGGAGCGAAGCTGCTTCCCGCCGCCGCGCTCGCGCTCGCCGCGGTACTCGTAACGGTCTGGAAGCGGCTGCGGCGCTCGTCGCGGGACGCGGATGCGCCCGGCGACGAGATCGCGGCGGAGGCCGCAGACCCCGGGTCCATCGTCGAGGTGAAGACGACGGCGGTCCCGGCAGAACGCAGTTCGGCCCTGGACTCCTCAGCGCAGAGCTGAGTCCTCCAGGGCCGAACCGGCGGAGATCTCCGCCTACAGCGTGAGCGCCTGCTGCATGATCGCGGCCTGCTCGGCCGCGTGCACCTTCGGCGAACCGGTCGCGGTCGACGCCGCCGACGCGCGCGAGACGCGGCTGATGGTGCGACCGTTCAGGTTCTTCACGACCTCAAGGGCGATGAAGGGCCATGCACCCTGGTTCTCGGGCTCGTCCTGCACCCACACCAGCTCGGCATTCGGGTACGCGTCGATGACGGCGTTGAGCTCGTCGATCGGGGCCGGGTAGTACTGCTCCAGGCGCACCAGGGCGATCTCGGGGTTCGGGTTCTTGTCGAGCTCGGCGCGCAGATCCCAGTGGATCTTGCCGGCGTGCAGCAGCACGCGCTTGACCGCCGATTTGTCGAGACCGCGGTTGTCGTCGATCACCGGCTCGAAGCGGCCGGTGAGGAAGTCCTCGACCGGGCTCGTCGCGCCGCGCAGGCGCAGCATCGCCTTCGGGGTGAAGACGATCAGCGGACGGCGCGGACGCGCGTACGCCTGGCGGCGCAGCAGGTGGAAGTACGACGCCGGGGTCGACGGACGCGCGACGGTCATGTTGTCCTGCGCGCACATCTGCAGGTACCGCTCGATGCGTGCCGACGAGTGGTCGGGTCCCTGGCCCTCGTAGCCGTGGGGGAGCAGCAGCACGACGCTCGACTGCTGGCCCCACTTCTGGTCGGCCGCCGAGATGTACTCGTCGATGACCGACTGGGCGCCGTTGGCGAAGTCGCCGAACTGGGCCTCCCACAGCACGAGCGAGTCGGCGCGCTCGACCGAGTAGCCGTACTCGAACGCCATGGCCGCGTACTCGCTCAGCAGCGAGTCGTAGACGTAGAAGCGCCCCTGGTCCTCGCTCAGGTTCGTGAGCGGGATCCACTCCTGACCGTTCGCGCGATCGTGCAGCACGGCGTGGCGCTGCACGAAGGTGCCGCGACGCGAGTCCTGGCCCGCGAGACGCACGTTGGTCTTCTCGAGCAGCAGCGAGCCGAATGCCAGCAGTTCGCCGAAGCCCCAGTCGATCGAGCCGTTGCGGCTCATGTCGAGGCGCTTGTCGAGCAGCTGCTGCAGCTTGGCGTGGACGGTGAAGCCGTTGGGCTTGTTCACGAACGTGTCGCCGATGAGGGAGACGACTTCGCGAGAGACGCCGGTCGTCGCGGGCTCGCCGGCGGCCGGCTGGGCCCCCGCGTCCGGAACGAGGATGGGCGATGAGCCGGTCTCGGCCGCGTGCGTCTCGGCGAACGCGATCTCGAGGCGGTTCTGGAAGTCCTGCTTCGCCTTCTCGTACTCTTCCTCGGTGATGTCGCCGCGACCGACGAGAGCCTCGGTGTAGAGGCGGCGCACGGAGCGCTTCGCCTCGATGAGGTTCGTCATGAGGGGCTGCGTCATCGACGGGTCGTCGCCCTCGTTGTGACCGCGGCGGCGGTAGCAGACGACATCGACCACGACGTCGCGGTGGAACCGCTCGCGGTAGGCGAAGGCCAGCTGGGCGACGCGCGTGACGGCCTCGGGGTCGTCGCCGTTCACATGGAAGATCGGCGCCTGGATCGTCTTGGCGACGTCGGTCGCGTACACCGACGTGCGCGCATCGGTCGGCGTCGTGGTGAAGCCGACCTGGTTGTTGACGACCACGTGGACGGTGCCGCCGGTGCGGTAGCCGCGCAGCTGCGACATCTGCAGCGTCTCGACCACGACACCCTGGCCGGAGAAGGCCGCGTCGCCGTGGACGAGGATCGGCAGCCACGTGAACGTTCCGATGGGCTTGCGGTCCTGCTTCGCGCGGACGATGCCTTCGAGCACGCCGTCGACGGTCTCGAGGTGCGACGGGTTCGCGGCGAGGTATACGGGCAGCTCGGACTGGTTGTCGGCGACGAACGTGCCCTCGGTGCCGAGGTGGTACTTGACGTCGCCCGAGCCGCTCTTCGAGCCGATCGCGACGGAGCCCTCGAACTCGCGGAACACCTGGCCGTACGTCTTGCCGGCGATGTTCGTCAGCACGTTGAGGCGACCGCGGTGCGCCATGCCGATCGCGGCGCCGTCGAGGCCCGCCTGGGCCGCGCCCTGCAGGATCTCGTCGAGGAGGGGGATCAGCGACTCGCCGCCCTCGAGGCTGAAGCGCTTCTGGCCGACGTACTTCGTCTGAAGGAACGTCTCGAACGCCTCGGCCTGGTTCAGCTTGTCGAGGATGCGCAGCTGCTCGTCGTGGCCGGGCTTCTGGTACTTGACCTCGACGTTCTCCTGGAACCACGCGCGCTGCGTCGGGTCCTGGATGTGCATGTACTCGATGCCGATGGTGCGGCAGTACGAGTCGCGGAGCACGCCGAGGATGTCGCGGAGCTTCATCTGGCGCTTGCCGCCGAAGCCGCCGGTGACGAACTCGCGGTCGAGGTCCCAGAACGTGAGTCCGTGCTGCTCGATCTCGAGGTCGGGGTGCGTGCGCTGCATGTACTGGAGCGGGTCGATGTCGGCCATGAGGTGGCCGCGCACCCGGAACGAGTTGATGAGCTCCTGCACACGCGCGGTCTTGTCGACGCGCTCGGCGAGGTCGACGTTGATGTCGGACGCCCAGTGGATCGGCGCGTACGGGATGCGCAGCGCGGCGAAGATGTCCTCGTAGAAGCTGCGCTGCCCGATGAGCAGCTCGTGCACCTTCTTGAGGAACTCGCCCGACCCGGCACCCTGGATGACGCGGTGGTCGTAGGTGCTCGTCAGCGTGATCGTCTTGCCGATCGCGAGCTCGTTGAGCGTCTTGTCGCTCGCGCCTTGGAACTCGGCCGGGTACTCGAGCGCGCCCGCGCCGACGATGCAGCCCTGGCCCTTCATGAGACGCGGCACCGAGTGCACCGTGCCGATGCCGCCGGGGTTGGTCAGCGAGATCGTGGTGCCCTGGAAGTCGGCCGCGGTGAGCTTGTTCCCGCGTGCACGCGTGACCAGGTCTTCGTAGGTCGTGAGGTACTCGTTGAACGTCAGCTGCTCGGCGCGCTTGATGCTCGGAACGAGAAGGGCGCGGGTGCCGTCGGGCTTCGGGAGGTCGATCGCGATGCCGAGGTTGATGTGCGCGGGCGCCACGAGAGACGGCTTGCCGTCGATCTCGGCGTAGAACACGTTCTGGCTCGGGAACTCCTTGAGCGCCTGGATGATCGCCCACCCGATGAGGTGCGTGAAGCTCACCTTGCCGCCGCGCGTGCGCGACATGTGGTTGTTGATGACGATGCGGTTGTCGATCATCAGCTTCGCCGGCACCGTCCGGACGCTCGTCGCCGTCGGGACGGTCAGCGACTCGTCCATGTTGGCGGCGAGGGTCTTCGGCATGCCGCGCAGCGTCGTGACGACATCGGCGTCGGCCTCGCCGTCGGCTGCCGACGGCTGTGCCTTCGGCGCCTGCGCCGGGATCGGCTGCGGCGCGGCCGGGCGCGCGGTGGTGCGCGCCACGGGCTGCGCGCCGATCACCGGGATCGGCGCCGTCACCGGACGCGGCTCGGATGCCGTCGCCGGGGTTGCGGTCGCCGGGGGCGCGGCCGCCGGGGGCGCAGCCTCCGCGGGTGCGGCCGCCGCGGCGGCGGCCTGGGTCGGTGCTGCCCCGTCGACGGGGTGGTAGGCCTCGAGAACGGGCCACCACGCCTTGTCGACGGAGTTCCGGTCGATCTTGAACTGTTCGTACAGCTCCTCGACGAGCCACTCGTTGGCTCCGAACTCTCCCTCGTTCGAAACCCCGACGCCCGTCACCTGGCTCGACACGCTGAATCGCCTGCTTTCATCGGTGAAGTTCTGGGATGCGCGGGGGGCGCGAAACGCCCTCACACACGACGGTTAAGCCTAGCCCAGTCTGCGCGGGAGGTTCCGGCCCTCTGGGGTCGCGAACCTGAAAGAACCCGCATGATTATCCGCACAGGAACTGTCACTAACCTTGGCGGTCATGGAGTTCTACGGCGAAACACCCGACGTCGACCTGACCTACTCTGACGTCTTCCTCGTCCCGCGGCGCTCGGCGATCACGAGCCGCCTCGATGTCGACCTCGCTCCGGGCGACGGCACGACGGCCACCCTCCCGCTCGTCTCGGCGAACATGAACTCGGTCACGGGTGCGCGCCTCGCGGCCACGCTGGCGCGTCGCGGCGGCCTCGGAGTCCTCCCGCAGGACATGCCGCTGCAGGAGCTCGACGCCGCGATCCGCTGGGTCAAGGCGCAGCCGGTCGCGTGGGACACCCCGCTCGTGCTGCCGCCCGATGCGACCGTCGCCGACGCGGCGCGGCTGCTCCCCGCCACCGAAGGGCACGGCATCGTCGTCGCCGACGCCTCGTCCGGTCACGTCGATGCCGATGAGATCCTCGGCATCGTCCCGGCGACCCGACTCGGCACCGCCCTGCCCGACGCACGCCTGGGCGACCTCGCGCGTGGGCGCGCAGCATCCGTCGATGCCGATGACATCGAAAGCGCGCGCCACGCGTTCGACGTGATCGTCGCCGCCGAAGCCGAGACCGTGTGCGTGCTGCACCACGGGCACCTCGTCGGCACGCTCTCGCGCCGCAGTGCACTGCGCTCGACGCTGTACCGGCCGGCCGTCGACGCGTCGGGCCGCCTCATCGTCGCCGCGGCGGTCGGCATCAACGGCGACGTCGCGTCGAAGGCGAAGGCCCTCGCCGGCGCAGGTGTCGACGTCCTCGTCGTCGACACCGCCCACGGGCATCAGGAGGGCATGCTCCGGGCACTGCGGACCGTGGCCGACCTCGACCTCGGCATCCCCATCGCCGCGGGCAACATCGTCAGCGCCGAGGGCGTGCACGACCTCGTCACCGCCGGCGCCACCATCCTCAAGGTCGGCGTAGGCCCCGGCGCCATGTGCACGACGCGCATGATGACCGCCGTCGGCCGTCCGCAGTTCTCCGCCGTCCTCGAGACGGCCGAGGCCGCCCGCATCATGGGTGCGCACGTGTGGGCGGACGGCGGTGTGCGCTACCCGCGCGACGTCGCGCTGGCGCTGGCGGCGGGTGCGGCATCCGTCATGATCGGCTCGTGGTTCGCGGGGACCATCGAGGCGCCCGGCGAGCTGCAGATCGACGACGCCGGCCGGGCCTACAAGGAATCGTGGGGCATGGCGTCGACGAAGGCCGTGCACGAGCGCTTCGGGCGCCTCGATCCGTACGAGCTGGCGCGCAAGGAGCTCTTCGCCGAGGGCATCTCGTCGTCCAAGATCTACCTCGACCCCCTCCGCCCCGGCCTCGAGGACCTGCTCGACATGATCACGTCGGGTGTGCGGTCCTCCTTCACGTACGCGGGTGCCTCGACGGTTGGCGAGTTCCACGACCGCGCGCGCGTCGGCCTCCAGTCGGCGGCCGGCTACGAGGAGGGCAAGGCGCTGCCGGTCAGCTGGTGAGGATGTTCCGGATGCCGCGGCCCGCAGCATCCGTGATGCCGAAGGCTCTGTCAGCGCAGGCGGGCGAGTGCCCGCTCGTGGACGGCCGGGTCGGAGCCCATTCCGGCCGGTGACTCGGGTGCGTACACGACGAGCTCGGTGAAGCCGAGTGCGGCGGCGTGCTCGGCGGCCGCGAGGTACGCGTCGACGCTGGTCGTGGGGCGCACGCGGCCGAATCCCAGCAGCAGCGAGCGACGCACGGTCGACGGATCCCGGTCAGCGGTCCGGCAGGCCTCGTCGAACCCCTGCGCCTGCCGGGCGAGCAGCGCCCAGTACTCGTCGGCGTCGAGCTGTGTCGACCCGGGGCCGCCGTACGAGTTCCAGGTATCCGCGTACGCGGCGGCGAGCGCGAGCGCGCGGGGTCCGTGGGCGGCGAGCAGCAGCTCCGGGCGGTCGACCCCCTCGGGCGCCGGCAGCGTCTCGAGGCCGTGGAACGACGTCGTGCGGCCCTCCCAGTCCGTCGCCCCGCCGAGCGCCGCGCGGTAGCCGCGGACGACGTCCGCGAACCGCGCCGACATGTCCGCCGGCCGCTCCCGCACCCCGTGGTCGGCCAGCGCGCACGTCGGCGCACCCATGCCGAGCCCGAGGACCAGGCGACCGCCCGAGATGTCCTGCACGGTCATCGCGACGCGGGCGAGCGTGACCGGCGTGCGGAACACGGCCGAGGCCACGAGCGTGCCGAGGCGGATGCGCTCGGTGACGGCCGCCGCAGCCGTGAGCGTGGTGAAGGCCTCGCTCAGCCACATGCCCGGCGCCGTCGCGTGGGTGAGGTGGTCGTAGGTGTAGACGACGTCGTAGCCGACCTGCTCGGCCCAGCGGTACCACCGCTCCTGCTCGCGCCACGCTCCGACCGGGGGAATCACGAGGCTGATCCTGTCCAGTGCCATAGCGCCATGCTGGCACCGATCCCCAGGATCGTGCGGGGACGCCTGCCGTAGACTTGTCGCACGATGGACGACCCTCCTAGTTGCAGACAATCGCCCCACCGACCCTCCACCCCGATGAACGGGGGTGATGCGTGATGGATTACGTCATGTTGGGCGTGGGGCTTCTTCTCACAATCGGCACCGGCCTGTTCGTCGCGAGTGAGTTCGCGCTCGTGAACCTCGACCGGGCGGACCTCGAGTCCCGCCAGGCGGCCGGTGAAACCCGGCTCTCGCTGACGATCAGCGCGCTGCGCATCACCTCGACCCACCTGTCCAGCGCGCAGCTCGGCATCACCCTGACCACCCTGCTCACCGGTTACACGATGGAGCCGGCGATCTCGAACCTGCTCGCGCCGGTGTTCGACGCGTGGGGCATCCCGAGCGGCGTGTCACGCCCGCTCGCCGCCATCATCGGCGTCTCGATCGCGACCGTCTTCTCGATGATCATCGGCGAGCTCGTGCCCAAGAACTTCGCGCTGGCGGTCCCACGTCAGACCGCCAAGCTCGTCATGCCGTTCCAGGTGGCGTTCACGACGGTCTTCCGCCCCGCGATCGTCGTGCTCAACGGCAGTGCCAACGGCGTGCTGCGCTCCGTCGGCATCGAGCCGAAAGAGGAGCTCTCCGGTGCCCGCACCGCCGAGGAGCTCTCGAGCCTCGTCCGCCGCTCGGCGAGCGCCGGCGTTCTCGAGGAGGACACCGCGTCGCTCCTCGACCGCAGCCTCACCTTCGCGCGGCTCTCGGCGGCCGACGTCATGACGCCGCGCCCGAGCATCCACGCCCTCGCGGCCGACGACTCCGCCGAGGACGTCATCCAGCTCGCCCGGCGCACCGGCCACAGCCGGTTCCCCGTCTACGGCGAGGACATGGACGACATCACCGGCATCGTGCACCTGAAGGCCGCGGTCGGCGTTCCCCGCGAGCGCCGGGCCGACGTTCCCGCCGCCGCGCTCGCGACCGAGCCGCTGCGCTTCCCCGAGGCGGTCCACCTCGACGTGCTGGTCGCCGAGCTGCGTGCCCGCGGGTATCAGATGGCCGTCGTCGTCGACGAGTACGGCGGCACCGCGGGTGTCGTCACGCTCGAGGACCTCGTCGAGGAGATCGTGGGGGAGGTGCTCGACGAGCACGACCGTCGACGTGCGGGCATCGTGCGGCTCGAGGACAGCGTCATCTTCCCCGGCGAACTCCGCCCCGACGAGGTCCGCGACCGCACCGGCATCCGCATCCCCGAGGGCGACGTCTACGACACCGTCGGCGGGTACATCATGAGCGTGCTCGAGCGCATCCCGGCCGTCGGCGACGGCCTCGAGATCGAGGACGGAACCATCGAGGTGCAGCGCATGGACGGCCGCCGCGTCGACCGCGTGAAGTTCACGCCGACGCCGATGCCCCATGAGGACGCGACCGAGGGGGGTGATCGCCGATGAGCGACTGGGCAGGAATCGCCTGGCTGGTGGTGCTCCTCATCGCCAACGCCTTCTTCGTCGGCGCCGAGTTCGCCGTCATCTCGGCACGCCGCTCGCAGATCGAGCCGCTCGCCGAGAAGGGATCGCGCGCGGCCAAGACTGCGCTGTACGCGATGGAGCACGCGACGCTCATGCTGGCGACGAGCCAGCTCGGCATCACGATCTGCTCGCTGCTGATCCTGAACGTGTCGGAGCCCGCCATCCACCACCTGCTGGCCGAGCCCTTGGGGCTCACCGGCTGGTCGGAAGCCGTCGTCGACGGCGTCGCCTTCGCGGTGGCGCTGATCCTCGTGTCGTACCTGCACGTCGTGTTCGGCGAGATGGTGCCGAAGAACCTCGCGTTCTCGGTCCCCGATCGCGCGGTGCTGATGCTCGCGCCGCCGCTCGTGTGGGTCTCGAAGATCTTCCACCCGGTGATCGTCAGCCTCAACTGGATCGCGAACCACATCGTGCGCCTGTTCCGCGTCGAGCCGAAGGACGAGGCATCCTCGACCTTCACGCTCGAAGAAGTCGCCACGATCGTCAACCAGTCCCGCATCGAGGGCGTGCTCGACGATGCGTCGGGCACGGTGGCCGCGGCCGTCGAGTTCACCGACAAGAAGGCGGCCGATGTCGCGGTGCCGCTGTCGCAGCTGGTGACGCTCCCGGTGGTCACGACGCCCGACGAGATCGAGCGCGCGGTCGCCAAGCACGGCTTCTCGCGCTACGTGATCGTCGACGAGACGGGCCTGCCGCTCGGCTACGTCCACCTGAAGGACATCCTCCGGGCGGCGGAGGGACCGGATGCCGCGACCGACGTGGCGCTCCCGATCGCGACGAAGCGCATCCACCACATGGTGCCGGTGCTCGAGTCGACCGACCTGGAGGACGCGCTCGCCGT
Source organism: Microbacterium sp. C23T (assembly GCF_053345975.1). Lineage (NCBI taxonomy): Bacteria > Bacillati > Actinomycetota > Actinomycetes > Micrococcales > Microbacteriaceae > Microbacterium > Microbacterium sp. C23T. Next base: position 26,969 of record NZ_JBKFBD010000017.1, read on the forward strand.
GATGCGCCGCGCCGGACGCCACCTCGCGCAGGTGCGCAACGAGGTCGGTGAGATCACCGCGGTGCTGTTCCTCGAGGACATCATCGAGGAGCTCATCGGCGAGGTGCAGGACGCCACACGCCGCCGCGGCTTCTGACGAACGAGATGAGCGGATGCTGCGGCCCGGGGCCGCAGCATCCGCTCATCGCGTTTCGTGTCAGAGGCGCGCGCGGAGGTACTGCGCCGGCCAGTAGTCGATGTCGGCGCCCAGCTCGGCGGCGGCACGCAGGCCGTAGTGCGGGTCGCGCAGCCACTCGCGGCCGGCCATGACCGCGTCGGCGAGGTCTTCGGCGAGCACCCGCTCCGCGTGGGCGGCGTCGTCGATCATGCCGACCGCGTTGACCGGAACGCCCGCCTCGCGCCGCACGCGCGCCGCGAGCTCGACCTGGTAGCCCGGACCCGTCGTGAGCCTCTGGTGGGCGACGAGTCCGCCGCTGGAGATGTCGAAGAAGTCCGCGCCGCGCTCCGCCGCCCAGCGGGCGACCGTCGCGGTCTCGTCGGGGTTCCAGCCGCCGTCGGCCCAGTCGGTGGCGGAGAACCGCACGATGACCGGAACGCGGGGCGCGGCCTCGGTCACCGCGTCCAGCACGCGCAACAGCAGGCGCGCGCGATTCTCGAGCGAACCGCCGTACTCGTCGTCGCGCAGGTTCGACAGCGGCGACAGGAACTGGTGCAGCAGGTACCCGTGGGCGCCGTGCAGCTCGAGCACCTGGAACCCGGCGGCGACGGCGCGGCGCGCGGCTGCCGCGAAGTCCGCCACGATGCGGTCGATGCCCGCGAGATCGAGGGCGACGGGCTCGGCGTAGCCGTCGAACGCGACCGCCGACGGGGCGACGGTGGTCCACCCGCCGTCGTCCGCGGCGACGGAGCCGCGGCGGCCGGAGAACGGCGACCAGGTCGACGCCTTCCGCCCGGCGTGGGCGAGCTGTACGCCCGCGACCGCGCCGCGGCTGCGGATCGCGGCGACGATCGGCGTCCATGCGGCCTGCTGCGCGTCGTTCCACAGCCCGGTGTCCTCGGGTGAGATCCGGCCCTCGGGCGACACCGCCGTGGCCTCCGCCATGATGAGCCCCGCGCCGCCCGACGCGAACTGCGCGAGGTGCGTGTGGTGCCACTCCTGCGGCACCCCGTCGACCGCGCTGTACTGGCACATCGGCGAGACCCAGAGGCGGTTGCGCACCGTGACGTCGCGCAGGGTGAGGGGGCTGAAGAGGCGGCTCATCGGGTCTCCGGATCGGATCGGGTGGGCGGTACTGTGGCCGCATGGTGAGGACGTGGACGCGCGCCGATGCCGCTTGCGCCCTGCGGAGGCCAACCGCCGACGACGACAAGTATTCCCGAGGCGTGCTCGGCATGCGGACGGGCTCCGAGGCCTATCCCGGGGCGGCGGTCCTGGGCGTCGAGGCCGCGTGGCGCACCGGCCTCGGCATGGTGCGCTACCTCGGACCCGACCGTCCGACCGGCCTGGTGCTGGCACGCCGGCCCGAGACGGTGACCGCCGACGGGCGCGTGCAGGCGTGGGTGATCGGATCGGGAACGGATGCCTCGGCCCGCACTCCGTCCGACACCGCGGCGCTGCGCGCGCTGCTCGCCGACACCGATCCGGTCGTCGTCGACGCCGGGGCGCTGGACCTCGCCGCCGAGGCCACGGCGCCCCGCATCCTCACGCCGCACGACCGCGAGCACGCACGCCTGCGCTCGGCGCTGGGCCTCGGGCATGCGCCGGCCGACCGCGTCGCTGCCGCCCGAGAGACCGCCGAGGCCACCGGCGCCGTCGTCCTGCTCAAGGGCGGCGTGACCGTCGTCGTGGCGCCCGACGGCTGGGCGGCGACGGTCGAGTCCGGCACGCCCTGGCTCGCCACCGCGGGGACGGGCGATGTGCTCGCCGGCGTCATCGGGGCTCTGGTCGCGGGAGCGATGGCGCAGAACGGGCGCACGGATGCCGCGGCCCTGGCTGCGCTCGCCGCATCCGGCGCGTGGCTGCACGGGCGGGCGGGGGCGATCGCCGCGCAGGGCGCGAGCATCGCGGGCACATCGAGCTCTCCGCCGTTCGGCGACGGGCCGATCACGGCGCTGGATGTCGCGGACGCCCTTCCTCGCGCCGTGGCCGAGGCACTGAGCCGTTGACGGAAGGCCGCGCTTCTCGTCCCTAGGATGAAGGGGTGTTGCGGCGGACGTGGGTGTGGGTCGCGTTCGTCCTCGTCCACGCGCTGGTCATCTGGCTCGGCTTCTTCGACGACCACGCCGCCTCGTGGGATGTCGATCAGCTGTACCGCTGGTGGGCCGGCCTCACGCTCAGCGGCGATGCGCTCCCCGGCATCACCGAGGACTGGATCTATCCGCCCCTGGCGCACCTGCCGATCCTCCTCGTCGGGGCGTTCCGCGGTGTCGTGGACTACACCCTGGGCTGGGGACTGCTCGTGACGGCGCTCGATGCTGCGGCCTTCGCGGTGCTCGTCGGCCGGGGGCGCTCGCGCGGACGCATGATCGCGGCGTGGTTCTGGCTGGCGGCGATCCTCGCGCTCGGCGGCGTCGGCATGTTCCGGCTCGACGGCGTGACGGTGCCGATCGCGGTCGCCGGCTCGCTCTGGCTCGTCGGCCGACCGTGGCTCGGCTCGGTGCTCCTCGCCGTGGCCACCTGGATCAAGGTGTGGCCGGCGGCCCTGCTCGCCGCCGCGGTGATCGCGGTGCGCCGCAGGCTCGCGGTCGTCGGGGGAGCGGCCGCGGTGTCGGCAGCCGTCGTGGGGGTCGTCCTGCTCGCCGGCGGCGGCCCGCACCTGCTCGGCTTCGTGGGCGATCAGACCTCGCGGGGCCTGCAGATCGAAGCGCCGGTGAGCAGCGCGTACCTGCTGCTCGCCCTGGCGGACGTGCCCGGTGCGCGGATCTTCTATGACCCCGACCTGATCACGTTCCAGATCACCGGCCCGTCAGTCGACACCGTCATCTCGCTGATGACCCCGCTCCTCATGCTCGGGATGCTCGCGATCGCGGTGATCGGCGCCGTCAAGGCATGGCGCGGGGCGTCCTTCGTCGCGCTCTTCCCGCCGCTGGCGCTCGCGCTGGTGCTCGGCTTCATCGTCCTCAACAAAGTGGGGTCGCCGCAGTACATGACGTGGCTGATCGCGCCGGTCATCGTGGGTCTCGCGATCGATCGGCACCGGTGGCTGCGCCCCGCCGTGCTCACTGTGGTGATCCTCGCCCTCACCCAGTGGCTCTTCCCGTTCGCCTACGACTGGCTTCTCGTGCTGTGGCCGGCGGCCGTCCTGCTCGTCGTGCTGCGCAACATCATGCTGCTCGCGCTGTTCGCGTGGGTCGTGGTGCGTCTGGTTCGGCTCCCGGCGCGCCAGCGGGTGCGGCTGCGCGTGTCAGAGTAGACCTCGTCCCCCCTCGAGATCACGGAGGTCCCCATGCTCGTCGCCTTCTCTGTCGCCCCCAGCGGAACCGGCCGCGCGGACGGTTCGGTGCACGACGCCGTTGCCGCCGCGGTGCGGATCGTGCGCGACAGCGGTCTGCCGCACCGCACGACCTCGATGTTCACCGAGATCGAGGGGGAGTGGGACGAGGTCTTCGGCGTCGTCAAGCGCGCGACCGACGCCGTCGCACCGTACGGCTCCCGGGTCTCGCTCGTGCTCAAGGCCGACATCCGCCCGGGCTACGCGGGCGAGCTGGACGGCAAGATCGAGCGACTCGAGGCCGCGATCGACCGTCAGGAGGGCGACGCCGACGCGGGGTGAGCTCTGCCTCCCGACGCGTTCATGACGCTGCGCGTCGACGGCGTCCCGAATCGATTCGACAGGATGCCGCGGCCGACGCTAGCATGACGCCGTGACCTCCTCGAATCTGACGAGGGGGGCGGCGATGTGGGCGCTCCTTTCCCTCGCCGTCGGCAGCTTCGGCATCGGCATGACCGAGTTCGTCGTCATGGGCCTGCTGCCGAACATCGGCTCCGACCTGCTTCCGTCGCTCTGGCAGCTCCGCCAGGAGGACGCGATCTACCAGGCCGGCTGGCTCATCTCGCTCTATGCCCTCGGTGTCGTCGTCGGTGCTCCGACGATCGCCGGTGCGGTCGCGAAGTATCCGCGCCACCGCGTGATGATCGGGCTCGCGCTCGCCCTCACGGTCTTCAACGCGCTCACGTTCCTGGCGCCGACGTTCGAGTGGGTCGCGGCATCCCGGTTCCTTGCGGGGCTCCCGCACGGCGCGTACTTCGGCATCGGGGCGCTCGTCGCCGCGGACGTCCTCGGGCCGGGCAAGCGGGCGAAGGGCGTGGCGTTCGTGCTCACCGGCCTCACGGTCGCGAACGTCGTCGGTGTGCCGCTGGGCACCTACCTCGGCCAGCAACTGGGGTGGCGCGCGGCCTTCATGGTCGTGGCGGGCATCTTCGCGGCGGCCACGGTGCTCATCGCGTTCTTCGTGCCCGAGCATCCGGGCGATCCGTCCCGCACGCTGCGCGCCGAGCTCAAGGTGTTCCGCATCGGTCAGGTCTGGCTGGCGCTCGGCGTGGGCGCGATCGGCTTCGGCGGGTTCTTCGCCGTGTACAGCTACGTCGCGCCGCTGGTGACCGAGGTCGCGGGCTCGCCGGAGTGGGCCGTGCCGATCGTGCTCGTGCTCATCGGGCTGGGCATGACCGTCGGCAACCTCGTCGGCGGCCACCTCGCCGACGTCGACCTGAAGCGGACGCTCATCGGGGGTCTCGTGGGGCTCGCGGCGGTGCTCGCACTGCTCGCCCTGACCGCGCAGTGGATCTGGGCGCTCGCGTTCTTCGTGTTCGCGGTGGGGTTCGTGGCGTCGGCGCTGAGTCCCACGATCCAGACGCGGCTGATGGATGTCGCGCAGGACAACCAGTCGATCGCCGCGGCGCTGAACCACTCTGCGCTCAACATCGGCAACAGCCTGGGCGCCTTCCTCGGCGGTGTCGTCATCGCGGCCGGATGGGGCTTCGGCGCACCCGCGTGGGTGGGCGTGGGCCTTGCTCTCGCCGGGCTGGTGCTGGCGTCGGCGAGCCTGATGCTCGAGCGGCGCCGCGTGCCCGTCACAGTCTGAGCTCCGTGCCGCGGGCTCCGGCGATGGATAGAGTGTGCGGATGCCGGAACCGACGCCGTCCGCCGACCGCGCCCTGCAGGCGCTGAGCGACTCGATCGGCGGCGCTCGCACGCGCCGCCCCGAGGACGCCACCGACCCGGCCATCCCCGTCGCCGCGACCGTCGTGCTGCTGCGCGACGGCGACGACGGGCTCGACGTGCTGATGATCGAGCGGCCGGACCGCGGGTCTTTCGCCGGTGCGTGGGTGTTCCCCGGGGGCAAGCTCGAAGACGCGGACCGGGGCGCCGACGGCGAACCGGAGGAGACCGTCGCCCGTCGCGCCGGCGTGCGCGAGACGCACGAGGAGACCGGACTCGCACTCGACGCGGACGCGCTCGTGACCTTGTCTTGCTGGGACCCGCCACCGGGCCTCGCGCTGCGAATCCGCACGTGGTTCTTCGTCGCGCCGGCCGCGGCGGGCGCCCTCACGCTGTCGGCCGACGAGGCGGTCGCCGCCGAGTGGCTGCGCCCCGCCGACGCGCTCGCGCGACACGGGCACGGCGGGTTGACGCTGTATCCGCCGACGTGGGTGACCCTGCACGGCCTGGCGGCGCACGCCGACGTCGAGTCCGTGATCGGGGCCGCGCGCCTCGGTGGCGTCGAGCGTTTCGAGACGGTCGCACGCCGCGGCGGCGAGGGCCCCCTCCTCATGTGGCAGGGGGACGAGGAATGGGAGGCGGACGCCGAGGGCGCAGCATCCGGCTCCCGTCATCGCCTCGAGATCGGCGCCCTCCCGTGGCGCTACGAGCGCACGGACTGAGACCGGAGGGTCAGGCTTCGAGCAGCCGTCGCAGGTGCGCCCCGACGGCGTTCGTCTCGATGAGGAATCCGTCGTGGCCGAAGTCGCTCGACAGCACCACGGCGCGATCGCCGTCGAGCGTGCTGCGGATGCCGCGTGCGATGCGGTGCTGACCGTCGATGGGGAAGAGCCGGTCGCTGTCGATGCCGAGCACCAGCGCCTTGGCGGTGATGAGGGCGAGGGCGTCCTCGACGCCGCCGCGGTCGCGGCCGACGTCGTGCGAGTTCATCGCCTCGACCAGCGTGATGTACGAGTTCGCGTCGAAGCGGCGCGTGAACTTGTTGCCGTGGAAGTCGAGGTAGGACTCGACGGCGAAGCGCCCGCCGTGCCCGAGCGGGCTCACCCCGGACTGCCACGTGCGCTGGAAGCGCTGGTTGAGCTCGGTGGGGGAGCGGTAGTTGAGGAGCGCCATGCGCCGGGCGAGCGCGAGCCCGCGGTTCGGACCGTCGCCGTCGCCCGCGTCGTAGTACTCGCCGCCCTGGAACCGCGGATCGATGCGGATCGCCTCGAGCTGCACCGAGTTGAGCGCGATCTGGTCGGCGGTGTTCACGGGCGGCGCCGAGAGGACGGCGACCCGCTCCACGCGCTCGGGGCGCGAGATCGCCCACTCGAGGGCGTGCATGCCGCCCATCGATCCGCCCACGACGGCCGCCCACACGTCGATGCCGAGGGCGTCGGCCAGGCGCACCTGGGCGGCCACCTGGTCGCGGATCGTCAGATACGGGAAGCGTGACGCCCACTCGTAGCCGTCGGGACCGATGGATGCCGGACCCGTCGAGCCCTGGCATCCGCCGAGCATGTTCGGGGCGACGACGAACCAGCGATCGGTGTCGATGGGAGCCCCGGGACCGACGATGTCGTCCCACCAGCCCGAGGTCGGATGCCCCGCGCCGGCCGGGCCGCGCACGTGGCTGTCGCCGGTGAGGGCGTGCAGCACGAGCACCGCATTGTCGCGCGCGGCGTTGAGCTCGCCCCAGGTCTCGTACGCGAGGCGGTACGCGGGAAGCTCGCGGCCGCCCTCGGTGCAGAACGCCCCGAACGCCGCGAAGTGGCGCTCGCCCACGGGATCGCCGTCGCGCCACGCGCCGGTCGCCGGAGGGCGGCCCAGCAGCAGGCGCGCGTCGGCCTCCGTCACGGGCGCGCTGGGCACCGTGTCTTCGGAGGTCTGCCAGTCCATCCGTCCATTCTCGCCTGAGCATGCGTGGTGGTGCCGTCTGTTACACCGGGACCGGTGGCGCGCGTCATCGGGCGTGCACGCCCGCATGGCAGAATGCGCGCATGTCCACCGCTGAGCCCTTCATGCCCGCCCACGAGCCCCGCCCGGCGGTGCCGCCGCAGGAGCACGACCTCGATCACGACACCGACGTCATCTTCGACGAGGCCGATGATTCCGCAGCCGCGGGGGAGCCGTGGCACACCGAGGGCGCACCCACGCTGCCGCGCCCGGTTCCGGGCACGCACCTCTCCGCGGAGGAGCTGGCGGCCGACTTCGCGGCGGACGAGCCCGACACCGATCAGGAATGACGGTCCCCACGCCCCCTCCACGCAGCGCTGGCGCGCTGCGCGGAGCCTCCGGGCGCGTGGGCCCAGCCCCGGCCCGGCGCAGTGCGCCGGGCCGGGGCATCCGAATCCCGAGGAGGGGGATCAGGCGCGAGCGGCCTCCGACACGCGGCGCGCCGCGGCGAGTGCCTGCTCGAGGTCGGCCTTGAGGTCGTCGATGTTCTCGAGACCCACCGAGAGGCGCACGAGGCCCGGCGTGACACCGGTCGTGAGCTGCTGCTCGGGCGTGAGCTGCGAGTGCGTCGTCGAGGCGGGGTGGATGACGAGCGAGCGCACGTCGCCGATGTTGGCGAGGTGGCTGAAGAGCGTCAGCGAGTTGACGAACTCGCGGCCCGCCTCGACGCCGCCCTTGAGCTCGAACGACAGCACCGCGCCGACGCCCTTCGGAGCGTACGTGTTGGCGGCGGCGTACCACGGCGACGTCGGGAGGCCCGAGTAGTTGACCGAGGCGACGTCGGAGTGGTTCTCGAGCCACTCGGCGATCTCCTGCGCGTTCTGCACGTGGCGCTCGACGCGCAGCGAGAGCGTCTCGATGCCCTGGATCAGCAGCCACGCGCTGTTCGGCGAGATGGCCGAGCCGAGGTCGCGGAGCAACTGCACGCGGGCCTTGATGATGTAGGCGAGGCCGTCGCCGACCGCGGCCGTGTAGGACGCGCCGTGGTACGACGGGTCCGGAACGGTGAGACCCGGGAACTTGTCGACGTTCTTCGACCACTCGAACGTGCCGCCGTCGACGATCACGCCGCCGATGGTGGTGCCGTGGCCGCCGAGGAACTTCGTGGCCGAGTGGACGATGATGTCGGCGCCGTGCTCGAACGGCTTGATGAGGTACGGAGTCGCGATCGTGTTGTCGACGATGAGCGGCACGCCGCTCTCGTGGGCGGCGTCGGCGACGCCGCGGATGTCGAGCACGTTGATCTTCGGGTTGCCGATGGTCTCGGCGAAGAACAGCTTCGTGTTCGGGCGGACCGCGCGGCGCCACTCCTCGAGGTCGTCCTGATTCTCGACGAACGTGACCTCGATGCCGAGCTTGGCGAGCGTGTACTTGAAGAGGTTGTACGTGCCGCCGTAGATCGAGCTCGATGACACGATGTGGTCGCCGGCCTCGGCGATGTTGAGCACCGCGAACGTCGCCGCAGCCTGGCCGCTCGCGAGCAGCAGGGCGCCGGTGCCCCCCTCGAGCGCGGCGAGGCGCTCCTCGACGACGGCCTGCGTCGGGTTCTGGATGCGCGTGTAGATGTTGCCGAACTCGGCGAGCGCGAAGAGGTTGGCGGCGTGGTCCGCGTTGTCGAAGACGTACGACGTGGTCTGGTAGATCGGCGTCGCGCGAGCCTTGGTCACCGGGTCGGGCTGAGCCCCCGAGTGGATCTGCTTGGTCTCGAAACGCCAGTTCTCGGGTGCGGACATGGCCTGCTCCTGCGGGATCGGATGCCGGGAGCGTGCCCCCCAGCCGGGTTCGAGAGTACGGAGAACCCGGGGTTGTCAACAACGTGGGGGAAATGTGACGTAACGCGGTCGGGGCCCGGAATCCCGGTCGGGGAGTGCCGTCGGGCGCGACGTGGGTAGCGTTGTGGTCATGGCGAACAGACGTGCAGTGGTGACCGGGGCGAGCTCGGGGATCGGCGAAGCGGCGGTGCGAGCGCTGCGTGAGACCGGATGGGACGTGGTCGGCGTCGCCCGACGCGCCGATCGGCTCGCCGCCCTGGAGACCGAGACGGGCGCCGTCGCGTTCGCGGCGGACCTCACGGCGGACGCCGACGTCGAGGCGCTCGCCGCCTTCCTGGCGGATTCCGGCCCCGTGCACGCCCTCGTCCACGTCGCCGGCGGCGCACGCGGCACCGACCGCGTCGAGGACGGCCGCGTCGAGGACTGGCAGTGGATGTTCGACGTCAACGTGCTCTCGGCACAGCGGCTGGTCGCAGCGCTGCTGCCGCAGCTGCGCCGGGCCGCGGCATCCGATGGTCACGCCGACACGCTCTTCGTCACCTCGACCGCCGCGCAGACCGCGTACGCCGGCGGCGCCGGCTACAACGCCGCCAAGGCCGGCGAGGCGATGATCGCGCACGCGCTGCGGCTCGAGCTGAACGGCGAGCCGATCCGCGTGATCGAGGTGGCTCCGGGCATGGTGCACACGCCGGAGTTCACCCTCAACCGCCTCGGCGGCGACAGCGCGGCGGCCGAGCGCGTGTACGACGGCGTCGAGAACCCGCTGACCGCCGACGACGTGGCCGACGTCATCGCATACGCGCTCAATGCGCCCGGCCACGTCAACCTCGACCTCATCACCATGCGACCGGTCGCGCAGTCCGCCCAGTTCCTGCTCGCGCGCGGCCCCCTGCGCGCACGCGGCACGGAGGAGCTGTGACCCTCGCCGACGGCACTGTCGTCACCTATCCGGCCGGCGCCACCTCCTCCCGCGGCACGGTCGTCCACGTCGCCGACGCCGGCGACGGGCGAACGGCCGTCGTCCTCGACCAGACCGCGTTCCACCCGATCGACACCGCGTGGCCCGATCAGCCCGCCGACCGCGGCACGCTGGGCGTGGGCGGCGCCGCGCTCGCCGTGGTCGACGCCGTCGTCGGCGCGACCCAGGGTGACGGGCTGCTGCTCGGCCCCGACGTTCCCGTGCGCACGGGAACGGAGGGCTGGACGTTCGTCGTCGCCCACCTCGTCGAGAACGGCGCCGCGATTGCGCCGGGCGACACGGTGGACGTGACAGTGGATGCCGCCTACCGCGCCGCGCTCTCGGCGGGTCACACCGCCTGTCACCTGGCTTCTCTCGCGCTCGACGCGGCACTCGCCGGCGCGTGGCGCAAGGAGGCGCCGACCGACGCGCTCGGCGCTCCGGCCTTCGACGCCCTCGCGATCCAGCAGTCGCGCATCCTGCCGGACGGCTCGCGCGACGTCTACCGCATCGGCAAGTCGCTCCGGCGCAGGGGGTTCGATCCCGATGTGCTCGCCGACCTCGACACCCTGGCGGCACGGGTGGACGCGCAGCTTGCGGACTGGATCGCCGCGGGCGGCGCGGTGCGCATCGAACGCGACGGCGACACGCTCGCCGACCGCCGCACGTGGGTGTGCGAGCTGCCGGGCGCCGAGGCGAGGATCCCCTGCGGCGGTACGCACGTCGCCTCGCTCCACGAGCTGTCGGCGGCGACCGTGGCATTCACGTCCGCGCCCGTCGAAGGTGGCCTCGAGCTCGTCATGATCACCACGGCGGAACGTGCCTGAGATGGCGATGACGCTGCCCGAGCTCGCCGACGCCGGACTCATCGACCCGGAGTGGTCGGCGGCGCTCGCACCCGTCGCTCCCGACATCGCCGCGCTCGGCGAGCGGCTCCGCGCCGAGGTCGCCGCCGGACGCCACTATCTGCCCGCCGGCGACCGCGTGCTGCGCGCGTTCCAGCGCCCGCTGCCCGACGTCAAGGTGCTCATCGTCGGGCAGGACCCGTACCCCACGCCGGGGCATCCGATCGGGCTGTCCTTCGCCGTCGACGCGCACGTCCGGCCGCTGCCGCGCAGCCTCGGCAACATCTACCAGGAGCTCGAGTCCGACCTGGGCATCCCGCGCGCCCCGCACGGCGACCTGTCGGCGTGGAGCGATCAGGGCGTCATGCTGCTGAACCGGGTGCTCACGGTCGCGCCCGGAGCGCCGGCATCCCATCGCGGCTGGGGCTGGGAGAAGGTGACCGAGCACGCCATCCGCACGCTCGTCGCGCGCGACAGGCCTCTCGTGGCGATTCTGTGGGGACGGGATGCCGCGAACCTCCGACCGCTCCTCGGCACCACGCCGATCATCGAATCGCCGCATCCGTCGCCGCTGTCGGCGAGCCGCGGGTTCTTCGGCTCGCGACCGTTCTCGCGTGCCAATGAGCTGCTCGCCCAGCAGGGCGCCGACCCCGTCGACTGGCGGCTGCCCGCATAGGGCGCCGGCCGACCGCAGACATCCAGGAGAAGCCATGCTCGAAGAGGAATACGAGAAGGATCGCCGCAAGCTGCCGCGCCACCTGCAGCGGCAGCCCGAGCCCGAGCGCGGGTTCTCGTTCACGATCCGGCCCGTCGAGGATCGCGACATCCCCGACATCCGCGAGATCTACAACTACTACGTCACCAATTCGGTCGTGACCTTCGACGAGGACGTGTGGTCGGTGGCACAGTGGCGCAAGAAGCGCGACGGCCTCGAGAAGCAGGGCCTCCCGTTCCTCGTGGCAGAGTCGCCGTCGGGCCAGATCCTCGGGTACGCGCTCGTGCAGCCGATGTCGAGCAAGTCCGCGTACCGGTTCTCGGTCGAGAACTCGATCTACCTCGGCCAGGCCGCGACCGGCAAGGGGCTCGGCCGCGCGTTGCTCGAAGCCCTCATCGAGGCGTGCGAGGCGGCCGGGATCCGGCAGATGGTCGCCGTGATCAGCGACAAGGGCGCCGAAGGGTCGGTCGCCCTGCACGAGAAGCTGGGCTTCGTCGAGGTCGGCCGCATGGGCCGCGTCGGCTTCAAGTTCGGCCGGTGGCTCGGGACGATCTACATGCAGAAGGCGCTCAAGCCGGCGAAGAAGAAGGGTCTCTTCACGCGCTGAGCGTCAGCGGCGCGGCTGATCCGCGTCGGCGCTCTGCCGGCTCCAATCGCGCACGGCGTCGACGAGTTCGCGCCAGGCGCCCACGACCTCGTCGTCGAGCAGCTCTGCCTCGAGGGGGCCGGTCCCCGACCACGTCGCGCGGATGAACCACACGAAACCGTCGGGCGTCGGCTCGCCGCGCCGCGCCGGGCGCGGGGGAGCGGTGGCGACCTCGTCGCCGGGTTCTTCGTCTGCGGCGCTGCCCGCTTCGCTCCACGGGCAGCGGTCGATGAGGGTGATCCACTCGGATGCCTCCGCCTCGGGCGGCTGCGCCGACCACCGTCGCGTCATGCCGGCGATGCCGCCGGTGCGCGCGACGTCGACCTCGACCGCGGGCGGCGCCGCGGAAGGTGCGGTCGGGTCAGGACTCGGCTTGTCTGTCATCCGGGATCACGCCGACGCCTGTCCACCCGGCGCGGACGGCGGCGACCTCCTCCGACTCCTCACCGTACTCCGCTGCCGCCGCGGCGAGGGTGGCGCGTGCGAAGGCGGTGAATTCGGCCGTGGACGGGAGGGTCCCGGACGTCAGCGTGCGATACCAGATGAGCCCGGCGTGCTCCCACGCATGGCCGCCGAGCGCCTTCGCCGTGAGGTAGAACGCGTGATTGGGGATGCCCGAGTTGATGTGCACTCCGCCGTTGTCGTCGCGGGTCTCGACGTAGTCGCGCATGTGCGCGGGCTGCGGGTCCTTGCCGAGCACATCGTCGTCGTACGCCGTGCCCGGGGCCTTGAGCGATCGCAGCGCGACGCCCTGCACGGCGTCGGTGAAGATCCCCTCGCCGATGAGCCACGTCGCCTCGTCGACCGTCTGCCCATCGCGGTGCTGCTCGGCCAGGGCGCCGAAGACGTCGGCGATCGACTCGTTGAGTGCGCCGGACTGGCCGCGATACAGCAGGCCGCCCTCGTCCTCGATCACGCCGTGCGCGAGCTCGTGCGCGATCACGCTGAGCGACCGGGTGAACCCGCGGAACACCTCGTCGTCGCCGTCGCCGAACACCATGCGCTCGCCGTTCCAGAACGCGTTGTCGTAGTCGCGGCCGTAGTGGACGGTCGCCAGGAGCGAGCTGCCCGAGCCGTCGATGCTGTCGCGGGCGTACGCGTCCCACCAGAAGTCGTACGTGGCGCCGAGCCCGTCGTACGCCTCGTCGACGGAGGCGTCACCCGTCGCCGGGTCGTCCTCGCCGCGCACCCGGGTGCCCGGCAGCACTTCTCGGTGCTTCGCGTCGGAGATCTCGCGGTCGGGTGCGGGCGTCGCCTCGGCGACGAGCGTTCCCGGCTCCTGGATCGACAGGCGCAGGCGCGAGCGCACCGGACGGTACTCGCGCGGCGCCGCGAGGGTGCGGTGCGCCGCGTCAGCCGCACGAGCCCAGTTCTCCTCCTGCACGGCGGCGATGCGGGCGAGCAGGTACGGGGGGACGATTCCGGGGCTCGTGCTCATTCTCCGAACCTATCCGCGGCCGCCGACCTCCCCGCTCCCCACCACGGCGAGTCAGCCCCCAGCTCGACCCGCGCCTCACTCCGTCACCCTTTTGGCGAGTCGCCACGGATGACCGCTCGGCTCGCCTCTCTTGGCGGGTCGCCAGAAGTTGCGCGCCCTCCGGTCTTGGCGATTCGCCAAAACCGCGGCCGATGGACGCCGGCGTTTGGCGAGTCGCCACGGATGACCGCTCGGCTCGCCTTCTTTTGGCGGGTAGCCAGAAGGTGCCGGCCCTCCGGTCTTGGCGAGTCGCCAAAACCGGGGGCGATAGACGCCGGTTTGTGGCGAGTCGCCGTGACCGGCGAAAGGACCAGGTCAGCAGGCAGAACTTGCGACTACCTGCCGTTCTCGATGACGGGGATGGACGCCAGCAGCCGCCGCGTGTACGAGACCTGGGGCTGCAGGAGCACCTTCTCGGTCGGGCCCTCCTCGACGATCCGGCCGTCCTTCATGACGACGACCTCGTCGCACAGGTTCTGCACGACGCCGATGTCGTGCGACACCATCAGGAGCGTCAGGCCGTCGCGCACGCGCAGCTCGCCGAGCAGTTCGAGGATCTGCGCGCGGACCGTGACGTCGAGCGCCGACAGCGGCTCGTCGCCCACCAGGAGGCGCGGGCGGTGCACGATCGCACGAGCGAGCGCGATGCGCTGCCGCTGGCCCCCCGAGAATTCGTGCGGGAAGCGGTCGGCCATGCTCGCTTCGAGGCCGACGTCGTCGAGCACCTCGCGCACGCGGGCGCGGCGGTCGCCCTCGATCCCGAGCGCCCACAGCGGCTCGCCCACGATGCGTCCGACGCTCATGCGCGGGTCGAGCGACGCGTAGGGGTCCTGGAAGACGATCCCGGTCTGCCTGCGCAGCCAGTGGAGCGACCGTGCAGAGGCGCTGGCGTCGACCGGTCGCCCGTCGAACTCGAGGGTGCCCGCGGAAGGCGTGTCGAGGGCCAGCAGCAGGCGGACGAGCGTCGACTTGCCGGAGCCCGATTCGCCGATGAGCCCGACCGCAGAGCCCTCGCGCACGTCGATGTCGGCGTCCTCGAGTCCTGTCGTGAACGCCTGCTTCTCGAACAGGTGCGTCTTCGGCGTGGGGTAGCGGCGGGTGAGCCCGCGGCCGCGGATCAGCACGTTCACTCCGCAGTCCCTTCTGGCCGCCACAGCGTCGCCGTCGCGTCGCGCAGCAGCTCTTGAGTGACGACGGATGCCGGAGCCGAGAGCAGCTGGGACACCGAAGCCTCCTCGACCACGCGCCCCTGCTCGAGCACCACACCGTGCGTCGCGATCTGCGACAGCACGGCGAGGTCGTGGGTGATGAAGACGAGGGACATGCCGTCGTCGCGCACGAGCGACAGCAGCAGCTCGAGGATCTCGGCCTGGATCGTCACGTCCAGGGCCGTCGTCGGCTCGTCGGCGATCAGCAGGCGCGGGCGGCAGGCGAGCGCCATCGCGATCGCGACGCGCTGGCGCTGGCCGCCCGACAGCTGGTGGGGGTAGCGCGCCACGATGCGCTCCGGATCGGGGAGGGCGACACGGGATGCCTCGGCGACCGCGCGGGCGGCAGCATCCCGTTTCGAGAGCCCCTCGTGGATGCGGATCGACTCGGCGATCTGGCGTCCGACGGTGCGGATCGGGTTGAGCGCGGTGCGCGGCTCCTGGAAGACGATGCCGATCTCGTCGCCGCGGAGCTCCGCGAGCTCGCGGTCGGGCAAGCCCAGGATCTCGCGGCCGTTCCACCGGATGCTGCCCGACGCCGTCGCACCGTCGGGCAGCAGGCCCAGGATCGCGAGGGCGGTGAGCGACTTACCCGACCCCGACTCGCCGATGAGGCCCACGCGGGCCCCGTCGGGCACGGCGAAGGACATGCCGTCCACGACGCGGCGGTCGCCGATGTCGATCGTCAGGCCCCGCACCTCGAGGCTCACGAGACCACCTCCGGGATGTGCAGCCGTGCGCGCCGAGTCGCGAAGGGGCTGCGCGAGAGTGTCGGGTCGGTCGCCTCACGGAGCGCGTCGCCGAGAAGGTTCAGCCCCAGCACGGTGATCGTGATGGCGAGGCCCGGCCACACCACCGACAGCGGGTGCACCCCGATGAACTGCTGCAGCTGCGCGAGCAGCAGACCCCAGGACGGCTCGGTCACCGGCGCACCGAATCCGAGGTACGACAGTCCGGCCTCCGCGAGCACTGCGACCGCCATGCCCCACGAGAGCTGCACGATGAACACCGGTGCGACGTTGGGGAGGAGGTGCCGCCAGAGGTTCTGGGCGGGCGTGAGGCCGGAGGCGCGTCCGGCCAGCACGAAGTCGCTCTGCAGCACGCGGCGCAGCTCGGGCCGCGTGACACGGGCGATGTTCACGCCGAAGCCGATGCCGACCGCCCAGATCACGACCCAGAGCGACCCGCCCCACACCGCCGAGATCATCATCGCGATGATGAGAACCGGGAAGGCGATCAGGACGTCGACGAACACCGCCACCGATTCGCGCACCCAGCGCGCGGTGAGGGCGCCGAGGGCCGCGAGCGAGATGCCGATCACGGTCGCGACGAGGCCGGCGCCGATCGCGACGAACACCGTGGTGCGGGCACCCGCCATCAGGAGGCTCAGGATGTCGCGCCCCGATCCGTCGGTGCCGAGCAGGTGCGGCCAGCCGGGAAGAGCCCAGCGATTGGCGATGTCGACCTTTTGCGGGTCGAACGGCGTCCAGAATCGCGCGACGATCGCGGTGATCCCGACGACGGCGACCACGATGAGCCCGAAGCGCCCTGTCGACAGCGCCCACAGCCGGCCGAGCCACGCCCAGCGCGAACGACGTCGCGCCGTGGTCAGCGCCGGGGGCGCAGCATCCGTCCCGGCCGCACTCACGATGCCTCCCGCTGCCGGGGGTCGATGACGCGGTGCACGAGGTCGACGACGAAGCCGACGATGAGCACGAACCCGGTGAGGGCGAGCAGCTCGCCCTGCACCTTCGGAAGGTCGCGCGCGGCGACGTCGGCCACGAGCATGCGGCCGATGCCGGGGAGGGAGAAGAGCTGCTCGATGACGACGGCGCCGACGATGATGCCGGCGACCTGCAGGCCCAGCACCGTGATGACCGACAGCCCGACGACGGGCAGGCCGTGGCGGAGGAGCGCCTGGTCGCGGGTGAGGCCCTTCGCGGCGGCGGTGCGCACGAAGTCCTGCCCGACGGCCTGCAGTGTCGCGCTGCGCACGAACCGCAGCAGCATGGCGCCCTCGACGATGCCGATCGTGAGGGCGGGGAGGATGAGGGCGCGCAGTGCCGCCCACGGGTCGCTCCACCCCGACCGCGGGAAGCCCTGCGCGGGCAGCCACCCGAGCCACACCGCGAAGACGACGACGAGCATCATGCCCGCCCACACCACGGGCACCGCGGCGAGGGTCTGCGCGCCCACGCTGAGTCCCGTGCCCGAGGCGCGCCCGCGCCGCATGGCCGAGAGCACGCCGAGCGGCACGCTGATCACCACCGCGATGAGGAGGGACAGGATGCCGAGCGGCACGGTCACCTCCGCCTTCTGGGCGAGCTCGTCCACGACGCTCGTGCCCGTGAGGAGGGAGGTGCCGAGGTCGCCGCGGAACAGTCCGCCGATCCAGGTGAGGTACTGCTCCGGGAGCGGGCGGTCCAGGCCGAGCCGCTCCCGGATGGCGTCCTGCTGCTCGGGCGTGGACCCGACCCCGGCGATGAGGTGGGCGATATCACCGGGGAGCACGCGAAGCGTGAGGAAGATCAGCACGCTGGCGACGAGAAGCCCGAGCAGGAGCAGGGCGAATCGGGTCAGCGTGTACCGGATCACCCGTTGCTCTTGGCGATCTCGGCGACGTTCAGGCGCTCGTTCACGTTGATCGAGGGCATACCGGCGATGCTAGTGCCGACGGCGACGACGGAGGCCCCGTTGTACAGCCAGTCGGCGGCGGCGTCCTCCGACACGATGCGGGCGGCCTGCTTGAGCAGGTCGGCGGCCTCGGACTCATCGGTGGCGGCCAGCGACTGGGCGTACAGGTCCTGCACCTCGGGGTTGTCGTAGGTGAAGTAGTAGTCCGGGTTCGCCCAGTTCTCGAAGTCGCGGGCCTCGGTGTGCAGCACGAAGCTCAGGTCGTAGTCGTGGTTCGTGTAGACATCGGTGAGCCACGTGGTGAAGTCGACCGAGTCCACGTCGAGGGTGATGCCGACCTCGTCGAGGTCCGACACGAGGATCTGCGGGATCGTCGTCGAGTAGAAGCTCGGGATGGTCAGCGTGAGCTCGAGGTCGTCCTCGAAGCCGGCCTCCTTGAGGAGCTTCTTCGCGGCCTCCGGGTCGTACGGCGCGACGTCCGACAGGTCCTCGTAGCCGGGGTCGAGCTCGGGGATCGGACCGTACTGGGTCTGCCCGGACGCGAGGGCCTCGATGATGGCGTCGTGGTCGATCGCCTGACGGATCGCCTGGCGCACGCGCTTGTCGGCGAGCGGACCGGTGGTCTGGTTGAAAGCGAGCGTGCCCTTGTCGGTGGACTTGCCCAGCACGAGCGCGAAATCGCCGTTCTGCTCGACCTGCTCCTTCAGGTTCGCATCGAAGCCCGTCAGCACGTCGACCTCGCCCGCGAGGGCCGCGTTGAGCGCGGCCTGGTTGTCGGGGATGTACTCGAACACGATCTCGGCGGCGCCCGACGCGTCGCCCCAGTAGGCGTCGTTGCGCTCGAAGGTGATGCTGTCGCCCTGGCGCCACTCGGTGAGCACGAACGGACCGGTGCCGTTCGCCTTGGTCTTGTAGTCGACGGTGTCGCCCTCCTTGAGGACGATGCCGGCGCGGCCGGTGAGGTTCCACAGCAGGCTCGAGTCGGGCTCGCTGAGGGTGAGCGTGATGTCCTGCCCCTCCGCGGTGATCGAGGTGACGTTCGCCAGACGCGCCGCGTCCCGCCACGTCGGCGTGTCGCGTCGCGTGGTGAGCGACCACACGACGTCCTGCGGAGTCAGCGCCTGGCCGTCGTGGAACGTCACATCCTCGCGCAGCGTGAAGGTGTAGGTGAGGCCGTCGGGCGAGACGGTCCAGTCGCTCGCGAGCGCGGGGACGATGTCCTGCTCGGGTGTGCGGGCGACGAGGCCCTGGTAGATGTTGTCGACGAGGATCTGGTCCAGCGCCGACCCCGCGGTCTCGCGGATGTCGAGGTTGCCGGGCTCGAGCACCAGCCGGACCGCGACCGACGCGTCGGGGTCGGGCTCCCCGGGCGAGGTGGGCGCGGCGACGCCCCCGCCACCGCTGCAGGCGGTGAGGACGAGCAGACCGGCGGCCAGCAGCGAGGCTGCGGCGAGAGCGGTGCGACGGAGCATGAAGGTCCTTTCGGGGAGGGTCCCGTGTGTGCTGTGCGGGGCCCCGGGCTGCCCAGGGGGTCGGGGCTGCCGGATGGGTATCAGCCTAGGGATATCGCCGAGGCGGGCGGCAACTCGGTACCCGGAACGCAACAGAAGTGTTAATGCTTCCCGGCCGGCGCCGCATCGGTCACGCGCCCGCGGCCATCACGCGCAGGCGCGCGCCCAGTTCCCGCGGGATCTCCTCCTGCACGTTGTGCCCCGAGGGGACGACGGCGACGGATGCTGCGGGCACCCGTCGTGCGAACTCCGCGGCGTCGTCGTCCGTGACGTAGCCGCGCTCGCCGCGGAGCAGCGTCGTCGGGGCCGCGACGACGGCGAGATCCTCCCAGCCGGACTCGCCGAGCACCGAGGCGACGGCATCCTGCCCGTCGACGGGCTCAGGGGCCGTCGCGCCGGCGGCCGCGTTCGCGAGGCGGGCGAAGTGGTGCTTCCACTCGACTCTGCCGTCGGGGCGGATGCGGGAGTTGAAGTACACGCCGCGCTCGGCCTTGCGGCGGGTGCCGCCGCCGAGCCCGAACGACAGCGCGCGGTCGACGAGCTCGTCGCGTGACGCCCAGTCGGCGGGGCCGGCGAAGAAGTCGCGGATCTGCTGCGCCCCGGCGTTCGGGTCGAGGCCCGGAGTGATGTCGATGACCACCAGCTCGCGCACGAGATCGGGTCGGGATGCCGCCACCGCGGCCGCGGTCAGCCCGCCGAGCGACTGCCCCACGAGGAGCTGCGGGGCGTCGGTCCACGCGTCGATGCCGGCCGCGACGTCCGGCGCGAGCACCCGCGCGACGTAGGCCATGTCGTCGCGCCACGACGAATCGCCGTGGCCGGGCAGATCGATCGCGAGAGCGGGGAGCCCGAGTGCGAGGATCGTGGCGTCCCACGTATGCGCGTTGAGACCCGCGCCGTGGAGGAACGTCACCACGGGGGCGGCGCCGGGGGAATCCGCCGGGGTGTACCGCAGCGCGCTCAGGGTGCGTCCGTCCGCCAGCGCCAGCGCCAGCCGCTCGCCCTGGGGGACGAGGGCCTGGATGCCGGTCTCCGCGGCCTGCTCGGGAAGGAACGAGAACTCGTCGATGGGGTCGCTCACCCGCTCATCATGCCCCACCCCGGCGACTCCCGGCCCGGCGCGAGCCGGCCCTGGGTAGTCTGGCGGCATGACGGCAGAACACCGCGTGCATCTCTCGCGAGCGGCGCGACCCGCCTATCAGGCGCTCTCGGCCTTCTCAAAGACCGTGGGCGGCATCGCCGCCGAGAACGGCATCGACGACCGGCTCAAGGAACTCGTGCAGATCCACGCGTCGCAGCGCAACGGCTGCGCCTACTGCGTGCGGGTGCACGTCGAGCGAGCGCTCGCCGCCGGCGTCACGGCGGACGACATCGCGCAGCTGCCGGTGTGGCGCGAGTCCGGCGTCTTCTCCGATCGCGAGCGCGCGGGCCTCGAGCTCGCCGAGGCGTATGTCTACATCCACGAGGACGGCATCCCCGACGACGTGTACAACCGCATCGGCGGTGTGCTGAGCGAGAAGGAGTACGTCGCGCTCAGCTGGATCCTCGTCTCGATCAACGCGTTCAACCGGATCGCCATCGCGGGCCGGTACAGCACGCCGCCCCGCGACGACCTCGTCGGCGAAGACAAGGACGCCGCCGCGGGCGCCGCGTGGTGACGGGCGATCCGCCGTCGGCCGATCCAGTCGAGCCGGAGAACCCGGCGGCGCCCGGTCGCCTGTCCTTCTCCGACCCCGTCGTCCCGGGCGCCGTGAACCTCCGCGACATCGGGGGGTTGCGCGCGGGCGCCACGAGGACCCGCTACGGTGTCGTCTTCCGCTCGGGCAACCTGGCGCGGCTCGGGTCGAAGGGCGGGCCCGCGCTCGCGGGGCTCGGTCTGCGCCGCATCATCGATCTGCGTGCCGACGACGAGGTCGCCCGTGATCCCAGTCGCACCGAGGGCCTGGACGTCGTGACACAGCGCGTGCCGCTGTTCCTCGGCTCGGTCGACTCGTTCTTCCGCGACGACCTCAGCCTCGACGAGATGTACCGCCTCATCATCGAGGAGTCGTCGGAAGGCGTCGTGGCGGTGGTGCGGGGCATCCTCGCCGACCAGCCGGTGCTCGTGCACTGCACCGCGGGCAAGGATCGCACCGGCGTCACCGTCGCGCTGACGCTGGCCGCAGCGGGCGTGGATGCCGACGAGGTCGTCGCGGACTACGCACGCACGGAGGCGCTGCTTCCGGCGCGACGCAATCGCTACGTCGTGGCCCTGATCCGATCCATGCATCCGCGCGCGGTGAACGTCGAGGACCTCGTCGCGCGCTCGCCGGCGCCGGTGATGCGGGCGCTCCTCGCCGACATCGACCAGCGCTACGGCTCGGCCGCGGAATATCTGCGCACCCACGGCCTGGCCGACGACGAGATCGCCGAGCTGCGCCGCGTGCTGCTGCAGCGCGGCGCGTAGCGACGAGGCATCCGTTCTTCACGATCGGTAATGAGGTAAGGCAACCCTTCATCAGCGGTTATAGTGGAGGGGTCATGGTCCAGAACATCCAGCCTCAGAGTGCCGCGCACAACGCGTCGGCGTGCCGTGCGTCGCGTCACACGCGCGTGCAGCACCTGATCACGGCCGACGAATCGTCGCTGGCCGAGCTCGAGGCTGTGCTCGCGACCCTGCCGATCTGCTCGACGGGCCGGGTGTTCATCGAGATCCCGGATGCCTCGTGGCTGGCCGAGATCACCGCACCGAGCCGCATGGTCGTCACGTGGCTGGACCGCTCGCAGCGGTCGGGTGCGCCTGGCACCGGCCGCGGCTGCGCGTCGGGCGAGGCGCTGACGCGTGCGGTCACCGCGTGGGCCGACGAGATGCTGTGCGCCGAGGACGACGAGACCCGCATCCACCTGCTGGGCGGCTACCTCGGCACCGCCGACATCGTCGACCACCTGGTCGAGCTGGGCATCCGCGCGGACGCGATCCACACTCCCGCGCAGTACGGCCTCGCCACCGCGCGCTGAGTCGCTGCGCGGCGTCCCCGCCGCGATGCGCGCTCCCTAGGTACTGCTCCGGTATTCACCTCATTGACGGGGCACGAGCCTCGGAGTTCGATGGGCGCGGGCGAGCTCGCTGCCCGCCCTTTCAACTGGAGGGGGCGCATCATGCGCAGAAAGATCATGCTGGGCATCGCGGTGGGAGCGGTGCTGGTGTTCGGCTCCGCGGGCGGAGCGTTCGCGGGAGAGTACAACGCCAACGGCCAGGCGACCGGCGCGCGGAGCAACGCGAACTCGCCGTGCGCGTTCTCCGGACTGGAGGATCACGAAACCGACGGCTCAGGTGTGACTCCCGGGACCACCCAGAACTGGGGACAGTTCGATCAGGCGGATCGCAAGGCGTTCAGCCTGCATGGCGGCGGCGCCTCCGAGGTCGACATCCCGGGCCTGGGGGAGTGGGGCTGCAACGGCCACACCCAAGGGCAGAAGTGATCTGCGGACGCGGCCGGGCCCCCGGGCCGCGTCCTTCGTTCTGTCGTCGTCTCGTGCGTTCAGGCCGCGCCGCGCGGCACGTAGTTGCCGTCGGCGAGGCCTGCCTCGATCTCGAACCGGTTGCGCAGCGGGTTGCGGCCGGCCAGCAGGTAGAGCAGGGGCATGAGCAGCCCGTAGCGCTGCCACTGCCGTTTGTGCACTGCTTCGTGCCGCAGCAGTGCGTCGGTGATGCGCCCGTCGCCGGTGAGGAAGCACGCGCCGACGCACGAGCCGCCGCGCGGGAACGTCCAGCGCGGCATCCCGCGGAACACCCACAGACCCTCGCGCTTCTCGACGCGCCCGGTGCTCCAGAGCGTGCCCCAGACCCATCCCACGGCGCAGCCGTACCAGTAGCCGAGGCGGCTGACAGACGAGTCCAGGAGGATCGACGGGATGGCGTCGTCGATGCGGCGCCCCCTGATGACGGCGCGCTCCGCGGCGGCGCGCCACCCGGCGGGCGGCGTGGGGATGGGACTCACGCCAGCGCCCCGATCACGCGCAGGATCGCGCCCAGGTCGTCGGTCGCCGCCGCGAGTGAGGCGGGAGAGTAGCCGGCGAGGGACGCGCCCACCAGCGGCACCCGCTCGCGCAGGCGCGCGACCGCGACCGTCAGCTCCGCCACGGTGACCCCGAACGGTTCGGGGTGCGCGTTGCCGGCGATCTCGGCGGGATCGAGTGCGTCGATGTCGATGTGGACGTACACGGCGTCGGCCCCGGTCGCGAGCACCGCGTCGGCGAGGGCGTCAGCGTCGCGCAGCGCGTCGACCGTCAGCGCCGCGATGCCGAGCTCCGCGACGACCTCGAGCTCGGGGTCGTCGAACGAACGGGCTCCGCCGACGACCACGCGCTCGGCGGCGATCGTGCCAGAGGGCAGCGCTAGACCGGGGTCTCCGTCGCCGATCACGGCGCGCAGCGCCATGCCCGCGAAAGCGCCCGAAGGTGAGGAGTCCGGCGAATTGAGGTCGGGGTGCGCGTCGATCCAGACCACCGCGAGCCCGGGGGAGCGGCGGGCGGCGTGAGCGATCGGCGCCAGCGCGATGCCGCAGTCGCCGCCGATCGTGAGCACCGGCTCGTCCGGCGCCGCGGCGTCGTGCGCGTCGAGCGCCTGCGCGACCATCCCCTGCACCCGCTGCAGGGCGCTCAGGCGATGGATGCCGGTGCCCAGCGATTCGCCCGCCTCCATGGGAACGTCGAGCACGGTGGTCGAAGCCCGGGGGAGGTCTCCCGCGATCGCCTGGGCGCCGTCGATGAGCTGCATCGCGCGGGAGGACGGGCTTCCCTGCCACTGCGGGACCACGAGGTAACGCGTCATCCCCTCATCTTCGCGCAGACCGGGGGTCGAGGCATCCGTCCTGCCGTCCGTTCGCTGGAGGCAGACGCGAGGGGCGCCGGATCCGTGCGGATCCGACGCCCCTCGACGACGAGCGGTGGGCTCAGTTCTCGATCGCGGCCTGCACCGGAGCGCCGGACTTGAGCGCGGCGAGGCGGGCCTCGACCTCGGTCAGCTCGCCGACGTCCTCGAGGGCGTTGAACTGCGCGTCGAGGGTCGACGCGGCCAGCTCCTGCTTGCCGGCGGCGAGGGCCTCCTGGCGGCGCACCTTGTCCTCGAAGCGGCCGAGCTCGCTGGTCGGGTCGAGCACGTCGATCGACTTGACGGCGTCGTGCACCTTGTTCTGGGCCTCGGCGGTCTTGGCGCGGGCGAGAAGCTCGGAGCGCTTGGCCTTCAGCTGCTCCAGCTTCTGCTTCATGCCATTGAGGCCCTCCTTCAGCTTGTCGACGACCTCGTTCTGCGTCGCGATGGTGGGCGCGATCGCCTTGGCCTCGTTCTCCTCGCTGATCTGACGCTGCAGCGCGATCTTGGCGAGGTTGTCGAACTTGTCGGCGTCGGTGGTGTTGCCGGTCTTGCGCAGCTCGTCGGCCTTGCGGCTGGCGGCGAGGGCCTTGTTGCCCCACTCGGCGGCAGCCTGCACGTCCTCCTGGTGGTCGCGCTCGAGGAGGCGCAGGTTGCCGATGGTCTCGGCGATGGCCGACTCGGCGTCGGCGATCGAGTTGGTGTAGTCGCGCACGAGCTGGTCGAGCATCTTCTGCGGGTCCTCAGCGGAGTCGAGGAGTGCGTTGATGTTCGCCTTCATGAGGGTCGAGATGCGACCGAAGATGGACTGCTTCGCCATCGGTTTTCCTTCCTATCGGACTTCAGTTCTGGGTCGGTGAGTCTGGTCTGGAGACGGATGCCGGGGCCTCCGGCCCGCGGGCGGCCCGGCGGATTCGGGTCAGAAGCGGCCACCTCCTCGGCGCGCGCGCGTGCCGCCGCCTCCGAAGCTACCGGGTCGCATGCCGCCCGACGAGCGGCTCGGGCCGCCACCGCCCAGCATGCCGCCGAGGCCTCCGCCCATGCCGCCCGAGGAGCGGCCGCCGCTCAGCACGGAGTTCAGCACGATGCCGCCGAGGACGGCGCCCAGCATGCCGCCGCCGGACTGGCCGCCGCTTTGCTGGCCCCCGCCGAACATGCCGCCCATTCCGCCGTCGAACGCGCCGACGTCGTTCTGTGCGAGCTGGATCGCCTGCCCGGCGAGCTGGTCCGCACGCTGCGCCTGCTGCATCGCCCGCTGCGGATCGCTCGCCTGCAGCGCCTGGGCGCGCGCGAGCGAGGCGCCGGCCTCGGCGAGTCGGGTGCGTGCCTGGGCGCCGACCGCGCCGCGCCGGGCCGTGATGTAATCCTCGGCCGCCGACACCTGCGCCTGCGCCTGCATCATCACCTGGCCGACCATCTGCCGGGCCCGCTGCGCCTGGGCCTCGGCATCGCGGACGCCCTGCACGAGCGTGTCGATCTGCGTGTTGGCCGCTTCGAGGCTCTGGAGTGCCGCGAGCGGGCGCTTGGCGGTGCCGCTGAGCTGTGCGCGCGCGGCATCGAGCTGCTGCCGCGTCGACGCGATGACGCCGGCGATCTGGCCGTCGGTGTCGGGGAGGGCAGACGCGGCGGCGATGTCGGATTCGAGCTCGGCGACGAGGGCGGTGGCGTTGCGCTCGCCCTCGGCGAGATCGGTGGCGAGCTTGTCGATCGCGTTCTCGAGCAGCGTCGCCTGGCCGACGGCCTCTTCCGCGGCGCGGATCCCGACCGCGGCCTCGCCGCCGTCGCCGGCGCCGATGGCGGCCTGTGCGGCGGTGAGCTGCTCGTCGGCGAACGCGAGGCGCTGCTTCGCCTGCTCGGGGTTGTCGACGACGGTCGCGAGCGCCTCCGGCGCGTACGCCGTCTGCAGGCTCCGCAGCCGGGAGGTCGCCTGGTCGAGGGATGCCTCGGCCTTCGCCTTCGCGTCGTGCAGGCGCGCGAGCGCCTCGGGGGCGTTCTGCTCGAGTTTGCGCAGCTCGTCGAAGGCGGCCGCCTTCTCATCGAGGAGCGTGTTGGAGGCCTCGCAGAGCGAGATGATCCGCTCGTTCCAGGCGCGCGTGTCCTGCTCGGAGTCGGGGATGTGATCGTCGAGTTTCTGCTTGAGCTCGAACGCCTCGGCGAGGCTCTGCTGCGCGGTCGCGAGGGCGGCCTCGAACTCGGTCGTCGCGGCGTCGCCGAACTGCGCCTTCGCGAAGCCGAGCTCTTGCGTGCTCGTCTTGATGGCATCGTCGGTCTCGACGAGCAGCGACGACGCGCGCCGCTCGAGCTCCTCGATGCTGGGCTGCGGCGGACCTGCCGGTCCGGCGGTCACCGCGCCCTTCTTGCGCCGGCGGAGGAACATCACCAGCAGCACGATGCCGACGCCGACGACGACGATGACGAGCAGCCACGTGAGCCACCCACTCCCGCCGGAGTCGGTGGCGGGGGCGCCGGACCCGCCGACGGCGTTCGTCAGACCGTCGGCCGCGGCGTCGACCGCGCCGAGCCAGTCGTCCTGGGCGAGGGCGGGTTGGATCTGCTGCTGCTCGATGGTCGCGAGCTGCTCGTCGCTGACGGGGCCGCCCGGGTCGCCCGACAGGTAGTACGCACGGCCCTGGGTCGCGACGGCGAGCAGGTACTGGCTGACGCCGAGGTTGTTGTCGTCGGCGGTCTGGTTCGCCCAGTCGGCGGCGTTCGCCGGGTCGGTGAACTCGTCGACGTAGACGACCCACAGATCGAGGCCGGTGTCGGACTTCAGCTGTTCGAGTCGCGACTGCGCCTCGGAACGCTGGCCGGACGAGAGCACCCCCGACTCGTCGAGCACGTACTCCGCGCTCGAGCCGAGCGTGACCGGGGGAGTCGCGAGCGCCGCCCCACCGCCGATCGCCGTGACCACGACCACCGCAGCGGACGCCAGCGCTGCAGCCCAACGCAGTCGCATCGATCCCCCCTCTGGGACTCGGGTTTCCCCCTCCGCGAGTCTATTCAGCCGCGGGGATACGACGATAGCCCACGGCCCCGACGCCACTTGAGTGTTCGCCGAGAACGCACGCAGGCGCCGCCGATGCGGGTCGCTCCCACTCCAGGGGCGGGGCGGCAGGTAGCCTTGCCGATCCGGAGGAGGACCATGGACGATCGCTACGGCGCCGATGTGCTGGCCACGGGCTGGAAAGGCCACGGGGTGCGGGAGCTGCCGCGGGTGGCGGCATCCCGTGATCTCGTCGTCGAGGTCGCGGACGACGGATTCTGCGGCGCCGTCGTGGGTGCGTCCGGCGGCATGGTCGAGCTCGAGGACCGCCTCGGGCGCCGCCGCCTGTTCCCGCTCGGCGCGGGCTTCCTCATCGACGGCAAGGACGTCGTGCTCGGTCCGCCCGCACCCGCCGCGGCGCGCACCGGGCCGAAGCGCACGGCGTCGGGCTCGTTCGCGACCGCCGACTCGCGAGCTCGCGTCGCGCGCGCCAGCCGCATCCTCGTCGAGGGCCGGCACGATGCCGAGCTCGTCGAGAAGGTGTGGGGCGACGACCTGCGCGAGGAGGGCGTCGTCGTCGAGTACCTGCAGGGCATCGATCTGCTGGACGCCATGCTCGACGAGGAGCCACCCTCGGCCGAGCGCCGCTACGGCGTGCTCGTCGACCACCTCGTGCCCGGCTCGAAGGAGACGCGCATCGCCGAAGCGGTGGCCCGGGGCCGGCACGGAAAGCATGTGCTCATCGTCGGGCACCCGTGGATCGACGTCTGGCAGTGCGTGACGCCCCGCGCGGTCGGCATCGAACGCTGGCCCGAGGTACCTCGCGGCATCGAGTTCAAGGTGGGCGTGTGCCGCTCTCTCGGCTGGCCCGCCCGCGACCAGGCCGACATCGCCCGGGCCTGGCAGCGCATCCTCGCGTCGGTGAAGACCTACCGCGACCTCGAGCCCGCTTTCCTCGGCCGCGTCGAGGAGCTCATCGACTTCGTCACCGTTCCGCAGGAGCCCGTCGGCGCCTCTCGCCCTGGGTAGCCTGGAGGGGTGACGAACCCTGCCACGCCTGCGCCCGAGCCCCGCACCTTCCGTGAGAAGCCGGTGTCGTTCGTGCGGCGCAGCGGCCGGATGTCGGACGCCCAGGAGCGCGCCTGGAGCGAGCTCGCCCCGCAGTACGTCATCGAGGTGCCCCGCGACCGCGCGGTCACGAGCATCCTGCCGGACTCGGAGATCGATCCCGCCACGGTGTGGGGGCGCGACGCGCCGCTCGTCGTCGAGATCGGGTCGGGCCAGGGGCACGCCATCGTGCACGCCGCGACGTCGCGCCCCGACACCGACTTCCTCGCGATCGAGGTGTTCCGTGCCGGGCTCGCCCGCACCATGCTCGACGCCGACCGCGCCGGGGCGCGCAACCTGCGCCTCGTCGAGGCGAATGCGCCCGAGGTGCTGCAGCACCTGCTGCCCGAGGCATCCGTCGACGAGCTCTGGATCTTCTTCCCCGATCCGTGGCACAAGAAGAAGCACACCAAGCGGCGCCTCGTCGCCGAGGGCTTCGGCGTGATCGCGGCGCGCGCTTTGAAGGACGGCGGGATGCTGCGTCTCGCGACCGACTGGGAGGACTACGCGCTCCAGATGCGGGAGGTCATGTCGGTCGCGCCCGACTTCGAGGCGACCTTCGAGGGGGAGTGGGCACCGCGCTTCGACGGCCGCGTGCTCACGGCGTTCGAGCGCAAGGGCGCGCGCGTGGGACGCGACATCCGGGATCTGTCGTACCGCCGCGTCGCGAGGTCATGAGCGGACCCACCGGACCCCTCACCGGCCCGGTCCCGGTGCCGGGACCGGCGCCCGACCCCGCGCGAGAGCTCCCGTCCGCGCCCGGCTCGGCCGCCCCCGCGCGGCAGCGCGACCCGTGGCGCTTCCTCAGACCTCTCGGGCATCGTGACTTCCGGATGCTGTTCGGCGCCGTGGTGCTGTCGATCTTCGGCGCGGGCATGTGGGCCGTCGTCATGGTCTACACGGTCATCGGCGCGGGCGGGGGGCCGGTCGAGCTCTCGGCGGTCGCGGCGGCGAACGCCATCGGCCTGCTGGCGTGCGCGATCCCCGGCGGCATCGCGGCCGACCGCGTGCCGCGCCGGCTCCTGCTGCGCATCGTCGAGCTGGTGAACCTGCTCGCCATCACCTCGGTCGCGGTCGCGGGCTCGTTCGGCGTCGTGACGATCCCGCATCTCGCGCTCGTGGCCTTCGTGATGGGCGCGGGGGCGGGCTTCTTCTTTCCGGCGTACAGCGCGATCCTGCCCCGCATCCTGCCGCCCGCGCAGCTTCTCGCCGCGAACGGTCTCGAGGGCGCCATCCGCCCCGCGCTGCAGCAGGCGGCGGGCCCGGCGGCGGCCGGTGTCATCGTCGCGGCGGTGCTCGCACCTGCGCACGCGGCGTGGGGCGTCGTCGCCGCCCACGCGCTGGCGTTCGTGCTGCTGCTGTTCGTGCGGCCCGAGCCGCCCGCGGCGCCGGGCGAGCAGCACGAGGCGCCCGAGGGAGTGCGCGGCGTGCTCCACGACCTGCGCGAGGCGGTGGGCTTCACGATCCGCACGCCGTGGCTGCTGTGGACTCTCCTGTTCGCCACCGGATGGGTGCTCGTGTTCGTCGGTCCCGAAGAGGTGCTGTTGCCCTTCGTCACCCGCGATCGGGTCGGGGAGGACCCGCGGCTGTTCGGCTTCCTCCTCGCGATCTACGGGATCGGCGGCGTGCTCGGCTCGATCGTGGTGTCGTCGATGAAGCTGCCGCGCCGGTACCTCACGGTGATGATGGGCGTGTGGGGCGTCAGCACGCTGCCGTTCGCGATCGTCGGCATCACCCACCAGTACTGGCTCATGGCACTGTGCCTGTTCCTCGTGGGCTTCGGCTTCAGCTACGGCAACGTCATCTGGGGCACGCTGCTGCAGCGCCGCGTGCCGCGCCACATGCTCGGGCGCATCTCGAGCCTCGACTTCTTCGTGTCGCTCGCGCTCATGCCGCTGTCGATGGCGCTCGCCGGCCCCCTCGCCGAGGTGGTGCCGATCGAGGCGATCTTCATCGCGGCCGGTGTGATCCCGCTGATCCTCGGCGCGCTGGCGTACGTCGTCGCGCGCATGTCGAAGGATGAGATCGAGCACCCCCTCGACCACTGACCCGTCCCGACCCCGACCCACCGGAGCCGCCGAGCATGCCCGCACATCCCGACGCCCCGCCCGCGCCGGCCGTCCGCACCTGGTCCTGGGGGCTCGCGCCCGCCCTCCTCGTCTGCCTCGCCGCCCCTGCGTTCTTCGTTGTGCGCGTGCCGTGGCTCGGATGGGTGCTGCTGGCCGCAGGCCTTGCGATCGCGGTCGTGACGGAGCGAACGGATGCTGCCGCCCGGCCGCCTGCGCCGGAGTCCGGTCTCCGCCCGCCGTCGCTGCTGCGCGATCTCTCGCTCATCGCCGTCGGCCTGCTCATCGTGAGCGCGATCCCGCTCAAGGCGGAGCTCGACAACCTCGCGATCCTCCGGTTCGCGATCGCCCTCGGCGGCGCGGTCGCCGCGCCCTACGTGATCTCGCGATGGGTGTACCGGGACCGCGCCATCCGGTTCCCGTGGCGCGGCGGCGGCCGGTGGACGCGGTTCCAGTGGACGTGGCTCATCGCCGTGCTGCTGCTCGGCTGGCTGATCCTGCCGTTCTACTTCATCACCTCGGGCGTCTACCTCAACTGGCCGGTCGTCGACACCCCGGAGCTCATCGCGCGCCTGTTCGTCGGCGTCGGCGCGGTGGGCATCTGGGACGAACTGTTCTTCATCTGCACGTGCTTCGCGCTGCTGCGGCGGCACTTCCCGTTCTGGCAGGCGAACATCCTGCAGTCCGTGGTGTTCGTCTCGTTCCTCTGGGAGCTCGGGTATCAGGCGTGGGGTCCGCTGCTCACGATCCCCTTCGCGCTCTTGCAGGGCTTCATCTTCATGAAGACGCGATCGCTCGCCTATGTCGTCACGGTGCACCTGCTGTTCGACGCGGTCGTCTTCCTCGTGCTCGTGCACGCGCACAACCCCGGCATGCTCGACTGGCTCTTCTTCGTCTGAGTCGGGCGGCCCGGATCCCTGCCCAGGCCCTGCCCAGGGGGAGTGGCTAAGGTGGTCAGCGGATCCCCGACCGGATCCCCGGACGATGGATCAGTACCCGGTACGCGACAAGACTGGCCAGGAGCACAGTCATGGCGTGGGTCATCCTCATCGTTTCCGGCATCCTCGAGGCCGTGTGGGCCACTGCCCTCGGCAAGACCGAGGGCTTCACGAAGCTCTGGCCGTCGGTGATCTTCGGGGTCGCGCTCGTCGCCAGCATGGGCGGACTCGCCTGGGCGATGCGCGACATCTCGACCGGCACCGCGTACGCGGTCTGGGTCGGCATCGGCGCGTCGCTGACCGTCGCCTACGCGATGATCACCGGCGACGAGGCGTTCTCATTCGTCAAGATGCTCCTCATCCTCGGCCTGGTCGGCTGCGTCGTCGGCCTGAAGCTCGTCGGCCACGAGTGACCTTCGGGCGATGGATGCCGCGACCCGGCGACCGCGCCGGGTCGCAGCATCCGTCCTGGTCAGGCCGGATTATGAGAGCTCGATGAGAGTGCCCGCCGTGGGACTGGCCGTGCCGATGCGGAGTGTGTGAGCATCCCCGCAGGAAGCCGGTGACAGAGGGGTCGCCGGCGGAGAGGCACGACCATGCCCATGAGAACCAGGCGCGCCTGGGTTGTCGCTACCGCGACAGCCCTCGTCGCCACCGTCGCTCTCGCAAGTCCCGCGTACGCGGCACCGAACAACAATTCGGTGAAGAAGATCACGAAAGCCGTGACGCTCGACGGCGTCATGAACCATCTCGAGGCGTTCCAGGCGATCGCCGACCAGTACGGCGACCGCGCCGCCGGACGCCCGGGGTACAAGGCGTCCGTCGACTACGTCGTGAGCCAGCTCACCGCCGCCGGGTACACGCCCGAGGTGCAGCCGTTCGAGTTCGACTACTTCGAGGAGAACAGCGAGCTCATCCGCGTCTCGCCGAACCCCACCTCGTTCGTCGACGAGTCGGATTTCCTCCGCAACAACTTCGACAGCGGCAGTCCCAAGGGCACCGCGACCGGGCCGCTCGTGCCCGTCGGTGTCGTCTACCCGTCCGAAGCGCTCCCGCCGAACAGCAACACCAGCGGATGCGAGTCGACGGACTTCGCCGGCTTCCCGGCGGGCGGCATCGCCCTCGTCCAGCGCGGGACGTGCGGATTCGCGGTCAAGGTCCTCAACGCGCAGGCGGCGGGTGCCGCCGGCGTGATCGTCATGAACGAGGGGCAGGCGGGCCGCACCGGCCTCGTCGGCATGATCGGCGACGCCACCGGGCTGACCATCCCTGCGGTGTTCGCGACCTCCGCCACGGGTGCGAACCTGTTGTCGGTTCCGAACTCGACCGTCACCGTGACGGTCGACTACGAGGCCGACACGCGCACGGCGTGGAACGTGCTCGCCGAGACCAAGGCCGGCAACGACGCCAACACCGTCATGGCGGGCGCCCACCTGGACAGCGTCCAGGACGGTCCGGGCATCAACGACAACGGCTCGGGCAGTGCCGCGCTGCTGGAGACCGCCATCCAGATGCAGAAGACCAAGCCCAACAACACGGTGCGGTTCGCCTGGTGGGGCGCCGAGGAGAGCGGGCTGCTCGGTTCGGAGCACTACGTCGGGGAACTGTCGGAGGAGCAGGCGGGCGACATCGCGCTCTACCTCAACTTCGACATGATCGGCTCGCCGAACTACTTCATGGGCGTCTACGACGGCGACAACTCCAGTGGGACGGCCGCACCCGGCTTCATCCCGGAGGGGTCCGCCCAGATCGAGGACGTCTTCGAGCAGTACTACACGAGCGTCGGAGAGCCGTTCCAGGACACCGAGTTCTCGGGCCGCAGCGACTACGGGCCCTTCATCGCCGTGGGCATCCCCGCGGGCGGTCTGTTCACCGGTGCCGAGGGGGTCAAGACCGCCCAGCAGGCGGCGATCTTCGGCGGCACGGCCGGCGTCGCGTTCGACCCGTGCTACCACGCTCCCTGCGATGACATCGACAACCTCAACGCGCACGCGCTCGACGTGAACTCCGACGCGGTCGCCGCGGCGGTCATGACGTTCGCCTTCGACACGTCGACGGTCAACGGCGTCCGCGCGCCGGGCAAGTCGCACGGCGCGGGCAAGAGCATGGACGCGTTCACGGACGACGCCACGCAGTGATCGACGGGATGCTGCGCCCCGGCGAGTGCGTCCGAGGCGCAGCATCCCTCACCTTCAACCTCATGTCGAGATGACTTCTTCGTGAACTCTTGACGACGGGGGTCCCGAGGAGGACATTCGATCTTGCGAAGAGAAAACAGAGACGTAAGGCCCGAAAGGACCCGGAACACAGAAACCCCTTCGCATTGACGATCCCCCCGGCGCTTCGGCACCGAGGGGATCATCGTTTTGCGCCCGGCGTCGTCGGGGCCTCTCGTTCGAAGCCGGGGCCCCGGCGAGGCTCGCGCGACGCGGGCACCCCGCTCGTATCCTGACGACGTGGATTTCAGCCAGTTCCTGAGCACGCCGATCACGTGGTGGCAGGTGCTGTGGGCGATCCTCGCCCTGCTCGCCGGGTGGATCGCCTCGCGCATCGCGAAGCGGGCGGTCACCGACCTCATGGGCCACGTGCCCACGGCGACGCCGGCCGCGACGCGGTTCGCCGCGCGATTCGCCCAGTACACGCTGCTGCTGGTCGGCTTCGGGATCGCGCTGGCGTTCCTCGGGGCGAACGTGCAGCCGGTGCTCGCGGTCGTGATCGTGCTGGTCGTCGTCGCCGCCCTGGTGCTGCGCGGCGTCGCCGACAACTTCGCCGCGAGCGTGCTGATCGCCACTCGCAAGCCCGTCATGCTCGGCGAGGAGATCACCGTCGAAGGACCCGACGGCAAGCCCCTCACCGGCACCGTCGTCGAGCTCAACTCCCGCGCCGTGGTCTTCACCACACCCGACGGGCGCACGGCGCACGTGCCGAACTCCAAGCTCCTCGCCGAGACCCTCGTCAACAACTCGCGCCACGGCGGTCGGCGCAGCGAAGTGCAGGTGCGCGTCGAGCGGGCCGGCGCAGGGGTCGAGGCGGTCGTCCAGGCGCTCGCCGAGTCCGCCGGCGCCGCCGAGGGCGTGCACGCCGATCCCTCCGTCGGTGTGCTGGTCACCGCCGTGTCCGAGACCCGGATCACCGGGCGTGTGCAGTTCTGGCATGATCCCGCGCGAGGACTTTCGGTCACGTCGGGGGTGGTCACCGCGCTGACGGCGGGACTCGCGCGCCGCGGATGGTCGGCGACGGTGACGAGCGAGGCGGTCGTGCCGCCCCTCGTGCCGGGCGATCCCGTCTGACACCGCCCGATCGTGCCAAGGTGGACACGACTGTGTCGCCACGTATCCAGGAGCAGGAATGCAGCGTCCCCTCGCCGGCCTGACCAGGCGGAACCTCGTGACCGAGCTCACCGCGGGCGTCACGCTCCTCGCGATCGCGATCCCGCTCAACATCGGGTACGCGCAGATCGCCGGGCTGCCCGCGACCGCGGGCCTGTACGCCCTCATCGTGCCGACGATCGTCTACGCGCTCGTGGTGTCGTCGCGTCAGCTCGTGGCGTCGCCCGATGCCGCGGCAGCCGCCCTCGTTGCTTCGTCGATCGGCGGGCTCGCGACCGCCGGCAGCGCCGACTACGCCACCCTGGCGCTTGCCCAGGCGATCATCTGCGGTGTGATGTTCGTGCTGATGGCGGTGTTCAAGCTCGGCTTCCTCGCGAACTTCCTCTCCAAGCCGATCCTCATCGGGTTCGTCGGCGGTCTGGCGCTCGACATCCTCGTCAGCCAGGTCGCCAAGATGCTGGGCGTGAAGATCGACTCGGGCGGCGAGTTCGTCGACAAAGTCTTCGGACTGGTGTCGAACCTCGAGACGATCAACGCGTGGTCGCTCGCGATCTCTGCGCTGTCGGTGGCGGTCCTGCTCCTCGGCGCGAGGTTCCTGAAGGCCGTGCCGTGGGCGCTCGTCGTACTCATCCTCTCGACGCTGCTCGTCGTGCTGACGGGGCTCGACAAGCAGGGCGTCGACGTCCTGGGGGAGGTTCCCGCGGGGCCGCCCACGCTCACGTGGCCCGTCATCGACTGGCAGATGTGGATGGCGCTCATCCCGTCGGCGATCGCGCTGACGCTCGTCACCACGGCCGAGGGCCTCCTCGTCTCGCGCTCGTACGGCGAGAAGCACGGCTACCCGTTCCACGCCAACCGCGACCTCTTCGCCTTCGGCCTGGGCAACATCGCCGCCGGCGCACAGGGGAGCTTCTCGATGGGCTCGTCCACGTCGCGCACCGCCGCGATGGACCAGGCGGGTTCGCGCACCCAGCTTCCGTCGCTCGTGCTCGCCGTCGGCACGCTGCTGCTGCTGCTCTTCGGCACCGCGCTGCTCGCCGACATCCCGTCACCCGCGATCGGCGCCGTCGTCGGCGTCGCGATCCTGCCCCTGCTCGGCATCCGCGAGTTCCGACAGTTGTGGCGCCAGGATCGCTTCGAGTTCGCGATCGGCGCGGTGTGCTTCCTGGTGACGCTCTTCGTGGGCGCGATCCCCGGCATCGTCGTGGCGTTCGTGCTCGCGCTCATCAATCTCGCCAAGCGCGCGGCGAACCCCGCGATCGACGTCCTCGCCGCCGACGACGACGCGAAGCAGTCGCTCCTCGAAGACGCGGCAGCCGGTGCGACGACCGCGCCCGGCGTCGTCGTGGTGCGGATGGCGGCGCCGCTGTTCTTCGCGAACGGCAGCGTGTTCTCGGCCGCCGTGAAGCGTGCCGTGACCGAGGCGGACGAGCCGGTCAAGCACGTCGTCATCGACATGGAGGCGGTGACGGACATCGACGTGACCGGCGCCGAGGCGTTCGCGTCGCTCGAGGAGTGGCTCCACGAGCAGGGCGTGAGCCTGGCGTTCAGCCGGGTCCGGGTCCCCACGAAGGCGCGCCTCGACGAGCTCGGGCTGCTGTCGGGCCAGACCGTCTTCTCGACCAATCGCGAGGCCGTGGCGGCGCTGGAAGCCTCCCCCTCGCAGAACTGACGATCTCGGCCGCCGGGGCCGGACGAAGGGAACAGAACCATGCAACAGCGGGAACCGGAAGCATCCATCCGCGAGGCTCAGGCGGCGGCGCTCGCCGCGCTGCCGTTCGACGACGTGGATGACTTCGCCGCCGCGGATCGTGGATTCATCGGGACGCTC
This sequence comes from Microbacterium sp. C23T, assembly GCF_053345975.1. Taxonomy (NCBI): domain Bacteria; kingdom Bacillati; phylum Actinomycetota; class Actinomycetes; order Micrococcales; family Microbacteriaceae; genus Microbacterium; species Microbacterium sp. C23T. The sequence goes on from NZ_JBKFBD010000017.1 coordinate 62,995, forward strand.
GACGATCCGAAGATCCGCAACGACAAGGGCGAGGTGGTGTGGGATGCCTCGAGCTTCGACTTCGTCGAGGGCGATGCGCCCGATTCGGTGCACCCGAGCCTGTGGCGGCAGTCGAAGCTGGTGGCGAAGCACGGCCTCTACGAGGTCGTGCCGGGCGTGTACCAGCTGCGCGGGCTCGACCTCTCGGTGATGTCGGTGATCGAGGGCGACACCGGCGTGATCGTCGTCGACCCGCTGATCTCGACCGAGACGGCCGCCGCCGGGATGGCGCTGTACCGCAGGCATCGTGGCGATCGTCCGATCCACGCGGTCATCCACTCGCACAGCCACATCGACCACTTCGGAGGTGTTCTCGGGATCGTCAGCCAGGAGGACGTGGACGCGGGCAGGGTCCAGATCATCGCCCCGGAGGGCTTCCTGGAGCACGCTGTCGCCGAGAACGTCTACGCGGGGACGGCGATGGGACGCCGGGCCGGCTACATGTATGGTGCGGCGCTGGCACGGGGACCGCAGGGGCAGGTCGGGGCGGGTCTGGGGCAGACGACATCGATCGGCGATGCGACCATCCTCGCGCCGACCCTCGAAGTCACGACGACCGGCGAGACGCACACGATCGATGGTGTCGAGTTCGAATTCCAGATGGCTCCGGGCACCGAGGCGCCGTCTGAGATGCACTTCTACCTGCCCCGTTACCGCGCACTGTGCATGGCCGAGAACGCCACGCACACGCTCCACAACCTGCTGACGCTGCGGGGTGCACTCGTGCGCGACCCGCACGTGTGGTCGCAGTACCTGACCGAGGCCCTCGAACGCTACGGCGACGACACCGAGGTGGTGTTCGCCTCGCACCACTGGCCCACGTGGGGCAATGACGAGGTCCGGAAGTTCCTCACGATCCAGCGCGATCTCTACGGTTACCTGCACGACCAGACGCTGCGTCTGCTCAACCAGGGCTACACCGGCGCCGAGATCGCCGAGATGATCGAGCTCCCGCCCGCGCTCGAGGCGTCGTGGAGCACCCGCGGGTACTACGGGTCGGTCAGTCACAACGTGAAGGCCATCTACCAGCGCTACATGGGCTGGTTCGACGGCAACCCCGCCCGTCTGTGGCCGCACCCGCCGCAGGCGCAGGCCGAGCGATACGTCGCCGCGATCGGCGGCGTCGACCGTGTGGTCGAGCTGGCCCAGGAGGCGTTCGACGCGGGCGACTACCGCTGGGCGGCGACGCTGCTCGATCACGCGGTCTTCGCCGACGCCGGTCACGACGCGGCGCGCGTCCTGTACGCCGACACGCTCGAGCAACTCGCCTACGGGGCGGAGAACGGCACGTGGCGAAACTTCTACCTGTCGGGTGCCACCGAGCTGCGCGAGGGCAGCTTCGGCACGCCGACGCAGACGGCCGCGCCGCTGATCATCGCCCAGCTGACGGCGGAGCAGCTCTTCGATGCCGTCGCCATCCGCGTGAACGGGCCGAAGGCGTGGGATCTGGATCTCTCGCTCGACGTGGTGCTGTCCGACCTCGACCGCAGCTTCCACCTGACGCTGCGCAACGGGGTGCTGGTGTACGTCGAGCGCGATGCCGACCCGTCGACGCCGCTTCAGCTGACGCTGTCGAAGCCGCGTCTGATCCAGCTCGCCGGGGGCGACACGGACTCGGACGGCATCGAGGTGCGCGGTGACGTCGGCGTGCTGAAGCAGATCCTGGCCGTGCTCGACCAGGGCGACCCCGACTTCGAGATCGTCCTGCCGTAGCCGCACTCCCACCGATCGCCGGCGCCGTCCATCGCGGGGCCGGCGATCGGCGTTTCACCGGCCTGCGCGCTAGCAGGCGACGTGTAGAGGGTCAAGGCGCTCCCCGGCGCCGGGCGGCGTGGATGAGACTCGGGGCATGGGCCGGTGGCGACGCGTGTGGAGCGTGCCCCTGCTGGTGCTGACACTGTGCGTCGCGGGATGCGGCCTCACAGTGCCGAGCGATCCGCAGGGCACGCTCGACCGCGTGCGCGGGGGCGAACTGCGAGCCGGTGCCTCCGCGTCGGGCGACCTCGTGACCGTCGACGGCCGGGATGTCGGCGGTTCTCTCGCCGAGCTCGTGGAGGGCTTCGCACAGTCCATCGACGCGAAGGTCACCTGGACGGTCGGCAGCGAGGAGGACCTCGTCGACGGGCTCGAGGCAGGCGACCTCGATCTCGCGATCGGGGGGATGACTGATGCGACCCCATGGTCGATTCGGGTGGCGGTCACCCGCGGCTACGACTCGATCCCCGGGGCGAAGGCCCCCGTGGTGCTCCTGGTGCCGCTCGGCGAGAACGCGTGGCAGGCGGCTATCGAAGGCTACCTCGACCGGGAGGTGGCGCGATGAAGACGATGGGGCGCACCGACCTTCCCCCGGCGCAGCAGCAGGCGCTCCGCAGCGCGATCCGCTGGGAGTGGTTCACCATCGGCTACAGCATCGTCACCATCGGGCTCATCGCGCTCGTCGTGGGCGGCTCGCAGGCCATGAAGACCGCGTGGATCGAGGACATGCTGTCGGTGATCCCGCAGATCTCGTTCCTGGTCGCACTGATCTTCATCAGGCGGGCGCCGACTCGGGCCTTCCCGTTCGGGCTGCACCGCGTCATGGGAGTCGGCCATCTCGTCGCGGGGGTGGCGCTGCTGGCGGTCGGCGGCAACCTCGCCTACGAGGCGACCAGCAATCTGGTGCGAGCGGATCACCCCTCGATCGGCACGGTCGTCGTCTTCGGTCAGACGATCTGGCTGGGCTGGTTCATGGTCGCCGTCATGACCGTCACCGTCATCGGCCCGTTCTTCTACGGACATGCGAAGGCGAAGCTGGCGCCGAAGCTGCACAACAAGGTGCTGTATGCCGACGCCGACATGGCCAAGGCCGACTGGACGTCGACGGCGGCGTCGATCGTCGGTGTGCTCGGCGTCGGCGTCGGCCTGTGGTGGCTCGACGGCGCCGCCGCGCTGTTCATCTCGGCCGGGATCGTGTGGGACGGCTGGCGCAACAGCCGCGCCGCCATCCGCGACCTCATCGACCAGCGCGCGCGCACCGAGGATGACGCCCGCCCGCACCCTCTCATCTCCCGCATAGCCGATCGCGTCGAGGAGTTCGCCTGGGTGCGCGAGACGGCCGTGCGCATGCGCGACATGGGGCAGGTGTTCCACGTGGAGGTCTTCGTCGTGCCCCGCACCGACGACGTGCGGCTCGAACAGATCGAGGAGACCCGCAAGGCCGTCATGCAGCTTGACTGGAAGGTGCAGGACGTCGTCGTCATCCCCACCGCGACACTTCCCGACGAGGCCGAGCCGGCGAGGCAGCAGTCTTCCTCGAGGGGTGCCTGAGGCGCAGCATCCGATTCCCTCGTCAGGCGACGGGCGGTCCGCCCTCCGACCAGATCTCGTCGGCCGCGGCGGGAGGGGACTCGTCGGGGATGGGCACGATCGCCAGAGGCACGCCCGGCGTCACGAGCAGGTGCGCCGTGCGCATCATGCCTTCGCCGTCGTTGACCTCGAGCCAGTGCACGCCGCCCGCCAGTCCCGCCTCGACCTCCTCGCGCAGGTCGTCGAGACGACGCCCGCCCACACTGTAGTGATCACCGCCGTAGTAGATGTCGATCCTCTTCATCGCCGCTCCCGTCGTCGTCAGCCCCATCCCAGCGCCGTCGAAGGGGTCTCACCTATCGGCTTGACACGCGCGCGCGACGGGTCTACGGCCGGAGTCGCGCCGCCGGCAGACGCGACCGCGCTCCTATTCGGCGACTTCGTGCTCCTCGTGATCATGCGAGGCCGGCATCGCCGGTTCAGGCACCAGGTACAGCCCGGTCGGCGAGTTCGCGGTGTAGGCGAGTGCGTCGATCCAGGCAGGGTTCAGCTGCGGTTTGCGACTGCCGTAGAACTTGTAGACGAGTGCGCACCGCGGGTGCACCCAGATCGTGGTGCGGCCGTCACCGATGCTCGCGTCATCGCGCCACGTGAAGTGGAAGGGCTCACCCCGCCGCAGCTTCGTGCCGATCACGAGCTGCAGGTGCGCAAGCGTCCGGTCATCGAAGTCGACCTTCACGGTCCCTTCGTAGATCAGCTTGCCCATGGCGGGCCTCCGAGCGGAGGTGCCGGCGAAACGTAGCGCTGGGGGCGCAAGAGGGGGACGTCGATCAACTCCACCTGCGATGATCCTCCGCCGCCGTCCGGTGTCCTAGCCCTTGACAGGATCCGACGCGGGTGCCAGGCCGCGCCGCGATGAAACCGGTCAGTCGCTTCCCACGGACGACTCGCGATGCGGCGCGCCGACCCGTTTGGACTCGCTCGACCCGCGCTGCCGCAGGAAGATCGACAGCGCGATCATCGCCCCCACGGCGAGGAACTCGGACTGCCAGTTCTGGAGTGTCCGGTTCCAGAAGTCGGGTGTGCCGAGGTACTCCAGCCACGTGATCGCCGGCGCGCCGTGCTCCTGGTTCTCCGTGTTCATCACGACCGTGCCGGCGAGTGACTGCGCGAACCACGACAGCACGAAGACCGCTCCCATCACCAGCAGCAGCGAGTTCGAGAAGATCGTGAGACGGATGCCGCGCACCCGCGCCCACGCGGGGGAGTCGGGTCGTGCGTGGTCGGCGACGAGCTGCTCCTCGTCGCTGCCCGGCCCCTCGTCGCCCGGCTTCTTGGACTCCGGCGAGCCGCGCTGCACCAGCCAGATGGTCGCGGCGATGAACAGGGTGAACTGCAGGAACTCCGACTGCCAGTTCTCGGCGACGTCGACGACGAAGTCCGAACTCGTCAGGTAGGCGCCGAACCCGAGCGGTGCGAGCCCGTGCTCCTGCAGACGTTCGTTGCTCTCCAGGAAGCCCGCGATGGACTGGCCGGCGAGCGCCACCAGGAACAGTGCGCCGAACGCGAGGCTCAAGCCGTTGTCTCGGAGCGGGCGGATTCGGCGCACGCTCATCGTCCCACCAGCGGGATGGCGATCATGTACGCGAGGCCTGCGGTGAGGAACACGATCCATGACCAGAACACGATCGCCTCGCCGCGGGTGTCGTCCGTCTCATCGGGTGCGGAATCAACCACGTCCGGCTCCTCTCGTGCGGCCAGTATCACGCGATGCCGTCACAGCCTGCGTCGGTGCGGGACGCAGAGGAACGGGCTTGACAGCGGTGCGCGGACGACCCGCGCGACTCTGCCAACTTCTCGAGCTTTCTCCGCCGGCTTTGCGCGCGGGACCCTCGATCGTCGTCCCGGGTGCTTCTCGTCCGTGAGACTCGTGGGTACGGCTGAGCGCAAAGGACCTTCGATGATCACTGTTCATCTTCGCTACGAGATCGACCCCGACAAGCTCGACGAGTTCACCGAGTACGGCCGCACGTGGATCCGACTCGTCAACAAGCTCGGCGGCACCCACCATGGGTACTTCATGCCCAGCGAGGGCGACAGCGACGAGGCGTTCGCGCTGTTCACCTTCCCGTCGCTCGCCGAATACGAGGTCTACCGGAACGCCTCGAGATCGGACCCGGAGTGCCAGCAGGCGTTCGAGCTCGCGCGAGCAACCGGGTGCATCCGTCGATACGAGCGCCGCTTCCTGTCTCCCGTCTTCTCTTGATCGTCGGCGCCTTCTCGTTGCGCGCGAACCCGTAGCCGTGCAGGGTGGCAGAGGATCACGGAAGGTGCAAGGGATCAGCCCGGGCGCACCTGGCCCGCGAACAGGGAGGTTGCGAATGAAGGCGATCGTCGCGACGGATCGGTCCGCGGAGGCGGCCGGCATCACGCTCATGGACGTGCCGGAGCCGTCGCCGGCGATCAACGACGTGGTCGTCGAGGTGCACGCGTCCGGATTCGTGCCGGCGGAGTGGGAGTGGTCCTCGACGTGGATTGATCGATCGGGCAACGACCGGGTCCAGCCGATCATCGGTCACGAGTTCGCCGGGGTGGTCACGGCGCTCGGCTACGGCACGACGGGCCTCTCCGTCGGACAGCGGGTGTTCGGCATCACGGACTGGCATCGCGACGGCACCCTGGCCGAGCACGCGGCTGTGGAATCGCGCAACCTCGCTCCGCTACCGGGAGACGTCGCCTTCACCGTCGGCGCCGGCCTCCCGATCTCCGGGCTGACGGCGTGGCAGGGCCTCTTCCCGCACGGACGACTCCAGCCCGGCCAGACGATCCTCGCCCACGGCGCCGCGGGTGCCGTCGGAGCATTCGTCACACAGCTCGCGCGCGAGTTCGGCGCCTACGTCATCGGTACCGGGCGCGGAAAGGACCGACAGGCGGCGCTCGACCTCGGCGCCCACGAGTTCCTCGATCTGGACACCGAGGACCTCGCCGACATCGGTGGGGTCGACGTCGTCTTCGACGTCATCGGCGGAGACGTCCAGGAGAAGTCCGCCCGCCTCATCCGCCCCGGCGGGGCGCTGGTGTCCGTCGTAGGCCCCGTGGAGGCTCGTCCGGTCGACGGGCGCGCCATCGACTTCGTCGTGGAATCCATCCCCGGGCAGCTGACCGAGATCGCCCGACGGGTGCGCGACGGTCGCCTGCGCCCGCACATCGGCACGATCGCCTCCCTCGACGACGCGGTCACCGCACTCCACCCCGCCACCCGCCGACACGGCAAGACGGTCATCCGCCTGCGCCCCTGAAGCCTGCAGGGGCGGGCCGTGCGGACTGCGTCAGCCCGCACGCCGACGAGCCGGATTCAGTGCTCCGGGTTCGGGCGTTCCACGACGACGTCACGCTGGGGTCCGTAGTGGAGCGGCGACACGACGAACGCGACCACGGCCGTGAGCGCGAGCGCACAGACGATCACACAGATGCGAGTCATGACGGCGGCCGTGCGCTCGCCGGCGCTTCGGCGCACGGCGACGAAGACCGCCCACCCGACGAGGGCGCCTGCCGTGTTGACGACGAGGTCGGTGGTATCGAAGCTGCCCGTCGAGATGAGGTGCTGAACCGTCTCGAGCAGGAGGCTCGCGCCCAGCGCGGCGACGCCCGCCTTCCACCACGACCAGGTCGGGGCGAGCGCCCCGATGAACAGCCCGAACGGCACGAAGAGCACGAGGTTGATCAGCAGTTCGACCGGCGTGCTCGCTCCGGCATCGCCGCTGGGCGCGAACGGAACGAGCTTGATCGGCCGGGCGAGCCCCGCGGCCTCACCGATCCACGGCACCTCGAGCTTCCACAGCACCACCCAGGTCAGGAGCGCCAGGTACACCGCGAACGCGACGATCACCGTGACGCGCGCGCGGCCCGACGGGCGCCCCTGGGGTGAAGTGGTCACAGCGCATCCTCTCGCGAGAAAGCAGAAGGACCGCGAGTCGTGATGACCCACGGTCCTTCTCACTACTTGTTGTGGTGGTGGTGGTGCCCCCGACAGGAATCGAACCTGCGACCTTTGGTACCGGAAACCAACGCTCTATCCCCTGAGCTACGGAGGCGTGCCGATCGAGACTACCATCCAGGCGCCCGTCGCCCCGCCACGTCAGGGCGCCGGGGGAGTGTCGTCGAGCGGTGCGTCGGCGACGATCGCAGGCTGCTGCTCCATGCGCTCGATGGCCGTCGCGACACGGTCGGCGAGGTAGGCGTGGCCGCCGGTCGAGGGGTGGTCGCGCCCGATGGGTCCGGTGTCGATGACGTCGAAGTAGTTCGCGTCGGTGATCCAGTCCTCCGTGATGGGGGAGATGTACCACCAGCCGCGTGCGCCCGCGAGCTCGGCCAGGTCGGCGTCGATCTTCCGGGTTGCGTCCTGCACGGGCAGCACCTGCGGCGACGGACCGAGGATCACGATCTCGGCGTCGGGGTAGAGAGCCTCGAGGGCGTCCCACGCGGCGGTGACGGCATCCCGGTATCGGGCCGGATAGAGCTTGCGGTCGTTGATCGACCCCTCGACGATGATCACGTCGGGATCGAGCGCCGGATCCAGGGCGGCGATGCGCTCGCCGTAGGCGGGGCCGTCGAGGCCGGGCTTGAGGTAGCCGCTGCCGCGGACGCCGTCCACGACGGTCTCGACGCCGAGCTCGTCGGCGAGGAGGTACGCGAAGCCGAGCGTCGGCACGGTCGCGGCCGAGCCGTAGACCCACGAGTCCCCGAAGACGAGAACACGTGCGTCCTCTTCCAGCACCAGGGGAGCGGGAGGGACGGATGCTGCGACCGCCGGCTCGCCCTGGGCGACTGCCGCCGGTGCCAGCGGTTCGGGCGCACCCCACGGACGCAGAACGGCCACCGCGCACACCGCAGCGACGGCCAGCGTGGCGCCCACCAGGGGCAGCCACAGCTTCCGGGCTCGGGTACCGCCGGGCGCGTGCATAGAGAGAGGGTAAGTCATGCATCGACGAGGTCTTCCCACGGGCCGTGAACTGGGGAAAAGAGGGGCCTGATCCTGAGGGTTGGAACCGCTTCCAGAACACTCGCAGCAAGAGGTTGTCAACCCCGCACGATCAAGCCCTCGCGGCATGCGAGGATACTTCGGTGCAACGCGTCGTGACCGCTGAGATGGACCTCGAATTGGGGGCATCCGTCGACCTCATCTTCCAGATCGCAGCCGCCCAGGCGGTGCCGATCTCGAGTGAGCATCTGACGTTCACCCAGGGCGATCGCGTGTACACCCCGACCGAGATCGTCGACCAGTCCGGAAGCAGGCTGCACCGCCTCACGGGCGAGCCCGGGCACCTCGAGATCCGCTACGAGGCGACCGTCGACGGGCAGGCCGCGAGCAACCGCACGAGCGATCTCGAAGCCATCACCTATCTGCGCCCGAGCCGGTACGCGCAGTCCGACGAGGTGTTCCAGCAGGCCCGTCGCCAGTTCAAGGGGCTCTCGGGCCACGACCTCATCGCGGCGGTGTCGGAGTTCGTCTCGACGAGCACCACGTATACGCCCGGTCTCAGCCAGGGCACGGACAGTGCGGTCACGACCCTCATGACGGGCCAGGGCGTCTGCCGCGACTACGCGCACGTCGTCATCGCTCTCCTGCGCGCGATGGACATGCCGGCGCGTTATGCCGCGTGCTTCGCGCCGGGGCTTCGCCCGATGGACTTCCACGCCGTGGCCGAGGCCTACCTCGACGGCGCCTGGTACGTCATCGACGCGACGCGCCTCTCGAACCGCAACTCGCTGGTGCGCATCGCGACGGGTCGCGACGCCGCCGACTGCGCGTTCCTCAGCTACCACGGCGGCTACGTCGGTCTCAAGCGCCTGCGCGTCGACGCGTGGGTGGTCCCAGAGGCCGCGACCCTCGACGGACTGGACACCCTGCCCGAAGTGCTGCCCGAGGCATCCGATCCCGCCGCCGACGACTTCGGCGCGCTGGTGCAGATCTCCTGACCCGCGCAGGGGCGGAGCGGGCCGCGCCCGTAGACTTGACGGGCTATGAATCCCGAAGCCCTCTCCGCCGCCCTGCTCGCCGTCGTCGCCCCGCTCGCGGAGGCGCGACGACCCGGTGCGGCGGAAGGGCTCACGGTCGCCGATCTGCCGCTCGAGCGGCCGAAGAACCGCGACCACGGCGACTGGGCCTCGAATGCGGCGCTCAAGCTCGCGAAGGCGGTCGGCGCCAACCCCCGCGAGTTCGCCGCCGACATCGCGGCCGGTCTCGCGCAGGTGGACGGCATCGCGGACGTCGAGATCGCCGGACCCGGCTTCATCAACATCCGATTGGATGCCGCCGCCGCCGGCGCGCTCGCGAAGACCATCGTCGATGCGGGCGCGGCGTTCGGGACGAACGAGTCGCAGCGGGGCAACACGATCAACCTCGAGTTCGTCAGCGCCAACCCGACGGGGCCGATGCACATCGGCCACACCCGCTGGGCCGCCCTCGGCGACTCGATGGCGCGCCTGCTCCTCGCGAGCGGTGCGACGCTCGTCCGCGAGTTCTACGTCAACGACGCCGGCGCGCAGATGGACCGGTTCGGCCGCTCCGTGCTCGCCGCCTCCAAGGGCGAGCCGACCCCCGAGGACGGCTACCCGGGTTCGTACATCGACGACCTGGCGCAGCGGGTGCTCTCGGCGGTGCCCGAGCTGCCGACGCTGCCGGAGGACGAGCAGCTGCGGATCGCTCGCGACCGCGCCTACGAGCTCCAGCTCGGCGACCTGCAGTCGTCGCTCGAGAAGTTCAACGTGCACTTCGACGTCTTCTTCAGCGAGCGCACGCTCCACGCGAAGGGGTCGGACGGCGAGCCGAGCCTCGTGGACGAGGCCGTCGACCGCCTGCGCGAGCAAGGCCACGTGTTCGACGACGAGGGTGCCGTGTGGGTGCGCACCACGGACTTCGGCGACGACAAGGATCGCGTCATCCGTCGCTCGAACGGCGAGTACACCTACTTCGCGGCCGACGCGGCGTACTACCTCAACAAGGGCGATCGCGGCTTCGCGCACAAGATCTACCTGCTCGGTGCCGACCACCACGGCTACGTGCACCGCCTCAAGGCGCTCGCCGGTGCGGCCGGCGACGACCCCGAGAAGGACATAGAGGTGCTCATCGGGCAGCTCGTGTCGGTCAACGGCGCACGGCTCTCGAAGCGCGCGGGCAACATCATCGAGCTCGACGACCTGCGGGACTGGATCGGCACCGACGCCCTGCGCTATTCGCTCGCGCGCTACCCCGCGGACTCGCCGCTGACGCTCGACCCCGAGATCCTGCGCAAGCGCACCAACGACAACCCCGTCTTCTACGTGCAGTACGCCCACGCGCGCACGCACAACGTCGCGCGGAACGCGCACGGCTCGGGCGTCGACCGCTCCGAGTTCGCCCCCGAGCTGCTGACCCACGAGACCGAGTCGGCACTTCTCGGCGCGCTGCAGGAGTTCCCGCGCATCGTCGCGTTCGCCGCCGAGGTGCGCGAGCCGCACCGCGTCGCTCGGTACCTCGAGGAGCTCGCGGGGCTCTACCACCGCTGGTACGACAACTGCCGCGTGATCCCGCTGGGCGACGAGCCCGTCGAGTCGGTGCACCGCACCCGTCTGTGGCTCAACGACGCCACCGGCCAGGTGCTGCGCAACGGGCTCGATCTTCTGGGTGTCACCGCACCGGAACGGATGTAGCAATGGCCAGAGGCGACACGCAGGCGACCGAACCGATCCCCGACGGGACGCTGTCCACGGCACCGGCGCAGCCGCGTCGCGTCTGGCCGTGGATCGTGGCGTTCGCGATCGTCGCCGCGCTCGCCGTGGCCGCGTGGTTCGCCGCCGAGGCGATCGCCCGGCAGATCGTGACCGGCGTCGTCCGCGACCAGGTGCGCACCCAGCTGTCGCTGCCCGCCGACCACCCGGTGGACGTCGACGTCGCCGGCGCCGTCATCCCGCAGCTCATCTCCGGCTCCATCGACGACCTCACGATCGCCTCGGACGATGTCACGCTCGGCGGTGTCACCGGTGATGTGACCGTGACGGCGCACGATGTCGCCGTGCGCGGCACCGGAGAGATGAGCGGCGCGACGGCGACCGTCTCGCTCGACGAGTCGCAGCTGCGCACACTGCTCGCGACGGTCGAGGGCTTCCCCGCCGACACCGTGGGGCTCGCCGCGCCGAACGTGACGATGTCGATCGATCTGCAGCTGTTCGGTGTGTCCATCCCGGTCGGCGTCGCGCTGGCGCCGGCCGCGGCGGACGGCGCCATCGTCCTGTCGCCCGCGGCGTTCCGCCTCGGCGAATCGGAGGTGACCGCCGACGCCCTGCGGAGCCAGTTCGGGGGTCTCGCCGACATCGTCCTGCGCGAGTGGAACGTATGCATCGCGCAGTACCTGCCATCCGGGGTGACCCTCACCTCCGTGGAGGTGATCGGCGACGTGCTCGTCGCCGACTTCGACGTCGACGGGGCCATCGCCACCGATCCGGCGCTGCAGGAGAACGGCACCTGCGCCTGAACAGCCGCAGGGCGTCACACGGCGCGGGGCCTCGGAGCCGTGTGCCCTAGACTGCTACCACCGCCAGGCGCGTGACCCCCTCCGGCCTGGCAGAGCCGCACCCGGACTCCCGGACGGCCAGCGTCGAAGCTCCCACCGATTGGTCCACCGTGTCCGCCGACCCGCACCACCGTTCCGTCGCTCCCGCGTGGCTCGAGCGCCCCGACGACGCGAACGGGCTCGCCCCGGCCGTCTGGCCGGCGGCTGCGGCGCGTGGTGCCGACGGCGTGCTGGAGCTCGGCGGCATCCCTGCCACCGCCCTGCGTGAGCGGTTCGGCACGCCTCTGTATGTCGTGGACGAGGACGAGGTGCGCGCGACCGCCCGCCGCACGCTCGACGCCTTCCGCGCGGCTGCGGCGCTGCACGGTGTTCAGGCCCGCGTCTACTACGCCGGCAAGGCGTTCCTCAGCACAGAGGTCGTGCGCTGGGTCACCGAAGAGGGGCTCGCGGTCGACGTGTGCAGCGGCGGAGAACTCGCCGTCGCCCTCGCGGCGGGCGCCGATCCCGCGCGACTGGGCTTCCACGGCAACAACAAGTCGGTGGCCGAGCTCGAGCGGGCCGTCGAGGTCGGCATCGGCTCGATCGTCATCGACAGCCTCATCGAGATCGAGCGTCTCGCGGCGATCGTCGAGCGCCGCGGAGCGACGCAGGCGGTGCTGCTGCGGGTCAACAGCGGCGTACACGCCGAGACGCACGACTTCCTCGCGACGGCTCACGAAGACCAGAAGTTCGGCTTCACGCTGACGGATGCCCCGGCCGCCGTCGCCCGCATCCGCGAGCTCGCCGGGCTCGAGTTCGTGGGCCTGCACTGCCACATCGGCTCGCAGATCTTCGGCACCGCCGGGTTCGAGGAGTCCGCCGCCCGCCTGGTCGAACTGCACGCCGAGCTCCGCGAAGGCGGCGAGCTGCCGGTCCTGAACCTCGGTGGCGGGTTCGGCATCGCCTACACGTCGGTCGACGACCCCACTCCGATCGAGCAGCTCGCGCTGGGCATCGCCGAGTCGGTCGCCCGGCAGTGCGAGGTGCGCGGCATCCCCATGCCGAACCTGGCGTTCGAGCCGGGCCGTGCCATCGTCGGCCGCGCGGGCGTGACCCTGTACGAAGTGGGCACGACCAAGCCCGTCGCGCTCGAGGGCGGCGACACCCGCCTGTACGTGAGCGTCGACGGCGGCATGAGCGACAACGCCCGGCCGGCCCTCTACGGCGCGCAGTTCTCGGCCCGCATCGCGTCGCGCACCAGCGACGTCGAGCCGGCGCTCTCGCGCGTCGTGGGCAAGCACTGCGAGTCGGGCGACATCGTCGTCGACGCGGAGTATCTGCCCGGCGACGTCTCGCCCGGCGACCTGCTCGCCGTGCCGGCGACCGGCGCGTACTGCTTCTCGCTCTCGAGCAACTACAACTACGTCCCCCGCCCGCCCGTCGTGGCGCTGCGTGGGGGAGAGGCTCGCGTCATCGTGCGCGGCGAGACGATCGACGATCTCCTCGCCCGCGACGCCGGCCTCAGCACCGTGCGCGACGGGCGCGAGCTCGCCGGCGCACCGACGGAAGGGATCGCATGACCGACTACCGCCGACTCCGCGTCGCACTGCTGGGAGCCGGAGCCGTCGGCTCGCAGGTCGCCGCGCTGCTGCGTCAGCACGCCGACGAGCTCGCCGACCGCGCGGGTGCACGACTGGAGCTGGTGGGCATCGCGGTGCGCGACGTCGACGCCAAGCGCGAGACCGACCTGCCGCGCGAGCTCTTCACCACCGACGCGGACTCGCTCATCGTCGGCTCCGACATCGTCATCGAGCTCATGGGCGGCATCGAGCCGGCGCGCGAGTACCTGCTCCACGCGATCAACTCGGGCGCCGACATCGTGACGGCCAACAAGGCGCTCCTCGCGACGCACGGCCCCGAGATCTTCGACGCCGCCGACCAGGTGGGTGCGGAGGTCTACTACGAGGCGGCCGCCGCGGGCGCGATCCCGATCATCCGTCCGCTGCGCGACTCACTCGCCGGCGACCGCGTCCAGCGCATCATGGGCATCGTCAACGGCACCACCAACTACATCCTCGACCGGATGGACACCGAGGGCGCCGAGTTCGCCGACGTGCTCGCCGACGCGCAGCGCCTCGGCTACGCCGAGGCAGACCCGACGGCCGACGTCGAGGGCTACGACGCCGCGCAGAAGGCGGCGATCCTCGCCAGCCTCGCGTTCCACACCACGGTGCCGCTCGATGCGGTGCACCGCGAGGGCATCACGGCGATCGACAAGTCGATGATGGATGCCGCGCGCCACGCCGGGTACGTCATCAAGCTGCTCGCCGTCTGCGAGCGCCTGACCGAGGCATCCGGTGAATCCATCTCGGTGCGCGTCTACCCGGCGCTCATCGACCGCGCGCACCCGCTCGCGAGCGTGCACGGCGCCAACAACGCCGTGTTCGTGCAGGCCGAGGCCGCCGGAAACCTCATGTTCTACGGTGCGGGCGCCGGTGGCGTGCAGACCGCATCGGCGGTGCTCGGCGATGTCGTGTCGGCGGCGCGCCGCCACATCGCCGGCGGCGTCGGCGTCGGCGAGTCGACGCTCGCGAACCTGCCGATCGTCCCCGTCGGACGCGTCACCACGCGCTACCAGATCACGCTCGAGGTCGATGACCAGCCGGGCGTGCTGGCCACGGTCGCGGGCATCCTGAGCGAGGGACGCGTGTCGATCGCAACAGTCGAGCAGACCGTCGTCGAGTCGGCCGAGGGCGAGAGCGGCGTGGCGCGACTGGTGATCGGCACGCACAAGGCTCTGGAACAGGACCTGAGCGAGACGGTCGACCGCCTCGCCGCGAGCGGCGTCGTCGAGCGCGTCGTCTCGGTGCTGCGCGTCGAAGGCAATTGAAGACTTTTCTGAAGGAGAACTGACATGGCACACGTTTGGCGCGGAGTCCTCCGCGAGTACGCAGATCGTCTGGGCGTCACGGATGCCTCGACCGTGGTCACCCTCGGGGAGGGCGGCACGCCGCTCCTGCCCGCCCCCGCGCTGTCGCGCCGCACCGGCACCGACGTGTGGGTGAAGTTCGAGGGCATGAACCCCACGGGCTCGTTCAAGGACCGCGGCATGACCGTCGCCGTCTCGCGCGCGATCGAGCATGGCGCGAAGGCCGTCATCTGCGCCTCCACCGGCAACACGTCCGCCTCGGCGGCCGCGTACGCCGCCCACGCCGGCATCACCGCCGCGGTGCTCGTGCCCGAGGGCAAGATCGCCATGGGCAAGCTCAGCCAGGCCGTGGCGCACAACGGCCGTCTCATCCAGATCCGCGGCAACTTCGACGACTGCCTCGAGATCGCTCGCGAGCTCGCCGACAACTACCCGGTGCACCTCGTCAACTCGGTCAACCCCGACCGCATCGACGGTCAGAAGACCGCCGCGTACGAGGTCGTCGAGCAGCTGGGCGATGCCCCCGACTTCCACTTCATCCCGGTCGGCAACGCGGGCAACTACACCGCGTACACGCGGGGCTACCGTGAAGAGGCCGAGGCCGGAGTCTCGACCCGCGTGCCTCGCATGTTCGGCTTCCAGGCCGCCGGCTCGGCACCGCTCGTCAGCGGCGAGGTCGTGAAGAACCCGGAGACGGTGGCCAGCGCCATCCGCATCGGCAACCCGGCGTCGTGGGACCTCGCCCTCGAGGCCCGCGCGGCGACCGACGGGTACTTCGGCGCCATCGACGACGACCGCATCCTCGCGGCGCAGAAGCTCCTCGCGGGCGAGGTCGGCATCTTCGTCGAACCTGCGTCGGCCATCAGCGTCGCCGGTCTCCTCGACCGCGTCGAGGCCGGCATCGTGCCCCAGGGCGCGCGCGTCGTGCTCACGGTCACCGGCCACGGCCTCAAGGACCCGCACTGGGCGCTGCGCAACGCCGACGGCTCGGAGGTCGAGCCCACCGTGGTCGACGCCACGACGTCGGAGGTGGCATCCGTCCTGGAGCTCGCTCCCGCGGCGGCGACCGCGTGAACGCAGCCGTCGCTCCGGCTCCCGGCCGCCGCGTGGTGGTGCGGGTTCCGGCGACGAGCGCCAACCTCGGACCCGGGTTCGACACCCTCGGTCTCGCGCTGAGCGTGTACGACGAGCTCGACGTCACGGCGCTGCCGGAGGGCGAGCTCGAGATCGAGGTCGAGGGCGCCGGTGCGGACGACGTGCCGCGCGACGCCTCGCACCTCGTGGTGCGGGCGATCGCGTACGCGTACGAATCGGTCGGGCGACGGATGCCGGGGCTCCGCCTGGTCGCCAAGAACGTGATCCCGCACGGACGCGGCCTCGGCTCGTCCGGCGCGGCGGTCGTCTCGGGCCTCTTGGCCGCCAAGGGGCTGCTCGAGGGCGACGTCGAGCTCGGACCCGATGCCCTGCTCCGTCTCGCGACCGAGCTCGAGGGCCACCCCGACAACGTCGCGCCGGCGCTGTTCGGCGGCCTCACCATCGCGTGGGTGGACGAGGACGGCCCGCAGCACAAGAAGCTGCTCGTGCACCGCGGCGTATCGCCGCTCGTCTTCGTGCCGACCTTCACGATGTCGACCGAGCTCGCGCGCAGCCTTCAGCCGATGCATGTGCCGCGGGAGGACGCCGTGTTCAACGTCTCGCGCTCCGCGCTCCTGATCGCGGCGCTCACGCAGAGCCCCGAGCTGCTGCAGGCGGCGACGGAGGACAAGCTGCACCAGAACTACCGCGCGAGCGCCATGCCCGAGACCGACGGTCTTGTGCGGGCGCTGCGCGCGGCAGGCTTCGCGGCGGTCGTGTCGGGGGCGGGACCGAGCGTGCTCGTGCTCGCCGACGGCCCGGGACGACGCCTCGAGGCGGCGGCGCTCGCAGGCGCCGCGACCGACACCCCGTGGGAGGCGCTCATGCTCGCCGTCGACTTCAAGGGTGGTACAGTGAGGGAGTACGCGGAGGGTTCCACGTAAGACGTGAATCTGGCCTCCGTCGCAAATCTGCGAAACCACCGCACGGCATTCTGACCTGCCGACGTCCGCTGAGCACCCTCGCGGTCCCTCACCCCGTCGGCGGGTGTTTCGACAGGCGTGACAACTGATCGAGACAGGCAGACGCCACCTGGCAGCGCCGTGCGATCGTGCACAATCGTTCCGTTTTTCACAAGGGAGAACTCGTGGAGTCCATCTCCGAGATCCACGCCGACGTTCCGGCCGACGAGCGCGCGGAAGCGCCCGAGGCCCAGGCCGAGGCCGTGGCTGAGGAAGCCGTCATCGAGGCTGTCGCGGCCGAGGTCGTCGCCGAAGAGGCCGTCGAGGTCGCTGAGGCGGCGGACGCCGTCGCCGACGAGGCCGTCGTCGAGGCGCTTGCCGCCGAAGAGGTCGCCGAGGAGGCTGTCGCCGAGGCGATCGTCGCCGAGGAGTCCGGTGACGCCGCCGCGGCTGAGGTCGCTGAGGAAGCGGCCGAGGAGGCCGTCGCCGAGGCGATCATCGCCGACGCCGTCGCCGAGGAGGCTGTCGCCGAGGCCTCTGTCGCGGACGCGGTCGCCGAGGAAGCGGTCGCCGAGGCCGTCGTCGCCGAGGTCGTGGCCGAAGAGGTCGTCGCCGAGGTCGTGGCCGCCGAAGCGGCTGCCGAGGCACCGGCCGAGGCGCCTGCTGCGCCCGCCAAGGCCCCGCGCAAGCGCGCTCCTCGCCGTGCGAAGAGCACCGACGTCCCGCCCGCCGAGCCCGCCGCGGAAGCACCGGCCGAAACGCCGGCCGAGGCACCCGCCGAGGCCGCACCGGCTGAGGCCGGCGAGCAGGCCGCGGAGGAGGCATCCGCCCCCGCTGAGGCGCCCGCCGCCGATGCAGACGCGCCCGCCGAGGGTGCCGAGGCGCCCGTCGAGTCCGCTGAGGGTGGCGAGCAGGCCGCTGAGGGCGAGGGCGCCGAGACGCCGTCGCGCAGCCGGAGCCGGAGCCGCAGCCGCAGCCGCAACCGCAACGCGCAGAACCAGAACGCCCAGGGCGGCCAGCCTGCGCAGGGCCAGAACGCGCAGGGCGGCCAGAACCAGAACGCCCAGCCCGTCGCGGAGCCGGCGAAGGCCGACACGCAGGACGACGAGCAGCAGGCCCAGGGCAACGGCCGCGGCCGCCAGCGCAACAAGCGCCGCGGCACGCAGGCCGCCGCGGGCGGCGACGAGTTCGAGACCGAGATCGGCGAGGACGACGTCCTCATCCCGATCGCGGGCATCCTCGATGTGCTCGACAACTACGCGTTCGTCCGCACCTCCGGCTACCTTCCCGGCCCGAGCGACGTCTACGTCTCGCTCGGCCAGGTGAAGAAGTACAACCTGCGCAAGGGCGATGCGGTCGTCGGCTCCATCAAGCAGCCGCGCGAGGGCGAGCAGTCCAGCCGTCAGAAGTACAACGCGCTGGTCAAGGTCGACGCGATCAACGGCCTGTCGGTCGACGACGCCGCCGCCCGTGTCGAGTTCGGCAAGCTGACGCCGCTCTACCCGCAGGAGCGCCTGCGCCTCGAGACCGCGCCCGAGAAGCTGACGCAGCGCATCATCGATCTCGTCGCGCCCATCGGCAAGGGCCAGCGCGGCCTCATCGTCGCGCCCCCGAAGGCGGGCAAGACGATCGTGCTGCAGCAGATCGCCAACGCGATCGCGATCAACAACCCCGAGGTCCACCTCATGGTCGTGCTCGTCGACGAGCGTCCCGAAGAGGTCACCGACATGCAGCGCACGGTGAAGGGCGAGGTCATCGCCTCGACCTTCGACCGCCCCGCCGAGGATCACACCACCGTCGCCGAGCTCGCCATCGAGCGCGCCAAGCGCCTCGTGGAGCTCGGTCGCGACGTCGTCGTGCTGCTCGACTCGATCACGCGCCTCGGCCGCGCCTACAACATCTCGGCGCCGACCTCGGGCCGCGTGCTCACCGGTGGTGTCGACGCGTCGGCGCTGTACCCGCCCAAGCGCTTCTTCGGCGCCGCGCGCAACATCGAGAACGGCGGATCGCTCACGATCCTCGCGACGGCCCTCGTCGAGACCGGCTCCAAGATGGACGACGTGATCTTCGAGGAGTTCAAGGGCACCGGCAACAGCGAGCTGCGCCTGAACCGCCAGCTCGCCGACAAGCGCATCTTCCCGGCCGTCGACGTCAACGCGTCGTCCACGCGCCGTGAAGAGATGCTGCTGTCGCCCGACGAGGTCAAGATCACCTGGAAGCTCCGCCGCGCGCTGGCCGGCCTCGAGCCCCAGCAGGCCCTCGAGGTCGTGCTCGGCAAGCTCAAGGAGACGCAGTCGAACGTCGAGTTCCTGGTGCAGATGCAGAAGTCGATCCCGGCGCCCGCCAACGGGCACGGCGGCGGACGCAGCCACGATCACGACAACAGCATCCGCTGATCCTCGATGTTCGAGTCCGTCAAGGGACTGATCGACGAGCACCGCGCGGTCCAGGAGGAGCTCTCGGACCCCGCGGTGCACGCCGATGCGGCGCGCGCCAAGCGGGTCAACCGGCGCTACGCCGAGCTTTCGCGCATCGTGAAGGCCCACGAGGACTGGGTGGCGGCATCCGATGATCTGGATGCCGCCCGCGAACTCGCCCGTGAGGACGACGCGTTCGCGGCCGAGGTGCCGGCCCTCGAGACCGGGCTGGCCGAGGCGCAGGAGCGCCTGCGTCGCCTGCTGATCCCGCGCGACCCCGACGACGCGCGCGACGTGATCATGGAGATCAAGCAGGGTGAGGGCGGCGCCGAGAGCGCGCTGTTCGCGGCCGATCTGCTGCGGATGTACATCCAGTACGCGGCCTCCAAGGGCTGGAAGACCGAGCTCCTCGAGCGCAACGAGTCCGACCTCGGCGGCTACAAGGACGTCCAGGTCGCGATCAAGGGCTCCTCCTCCGACCCGGCACAGGGCGTGTGGGCGCACCTGAAGTACGAGGGCGGCGTGCACCGCGTGCAGCGCGTGCCGGCGACCGAGTCGCAGGGGCGGATCCACACCTCGACAACCGGGGTTTTGGTGTTCCCGGAGGTCGACGAGCCCGAAGAGATCCACATCGACCCGAACGACCTGAAGATCGACGTCTTCCGGTCGTCGGGTCCGGGCGGCCAGTCGGTCAACACGACCGACTCCGCGGTGCGCATCACCCACGTCCCGACGGGGATCGTGGTGTCGATGCAGAACGAGAAATCGCAGCTGCAGAACCGCGAGGCCGGCATGCGCGTGCTGCGGGCACGTCTCCTCGCCAAGCAGCAGGAGGAGCTGGATGCCGCGGCATCCGACGCCCGAAAGTCGCAGATCCGCGGCATGGACCGTTCCGAGCGCATCCGCACGTACAACTTCCCCGAGAACCGCATCGCCGACCACCGCACCGGCTACAAGGCCTACAACCTCGACCAGGTGATGGACGGCGCGCTCGAGCCCCTCATCGATTCGGCGATCACCGCCGACGAGGAAGCCCGTCTCGCGGCGCTCGGCTCCGACGACTGATCGCCTCGGCTGAGGCCGGGCATTCGCGTCGAGACGTGGGGCGCAGCCCTCGGTCTCGGCGCGAATCCCCGGTCTCGGCGTCCGTGGCGCTCGGCGGAATCCGGATGCTGCGCCGCTAGGCTTCGAGCGTGCTCACGCTGCTCATCCGCGCCCTCATCTTCCTGGTGTCGGCGGCGCTCGGCCTCATCGTGGCCGACCTGATCCTGGACGGGTTCTATCTGCACTGGAACGACTGGTGGGGGATCCTCCTCGCCGTCGTGATCTTCGCCGTGCTGCAGAGCATCCTCGCGCCGTGGCTGCTCAAGATCACGCGGCGGCACGCCAACGCGCTGATCGGGGGCATCGGACTGCTCTCGACGTTCGTGGCGCTGCTCATCGCGGTGCTCATCCCCGCGGCGGGCATCGGCATCGACGGCCCGGTCGCCTGGATCATCGGAACGCTCATCGTGTGGCTCGTGACCGCGCTCGCGACGTGGCTGCTGCCGCCGCTGTTCATCAAGAACAAGGTGCAGGACCGCCGCGGCTGACGCCCCAAGATAGGGATTCCTCCCGATCCGCCGGCCCGCCTCAGCCGCGAGGCTGGTGGGATGATGGGCGGTATGCAGATCGGCCGGGTGCCCCTCGTCGGCCGCCAGGCGGACCTCGACGCGCTGCGCGACGAGGTCGACGCCGTGGGCGCGGAAGGTCGCGCCGTGGTCGTGTCGGGTGACGCAGGGATGGGCAAGACCCGTCTGCTCCGGGATTTCAGTGAGAGCCTCACCGATGTGGTCGTCGTCCGGGGAGCCTCAGTCGACTCGGGTTCGGGCCCGGCACCGCTGACGGCGATCACCGACCTCTTGCGCGACCTCGTCGACGCCCTGGGCGTGGAGGCGGTGCGCACGGCAGCCGGTCCCGGCGCGGATGCGCTGGGCGTGCTGGTGCCGGTGCTCGCCGACAGCGCCGGCGACGCCGAGCGGCTCGCCGATGTCGTCGTCGAGCTGTTCTCGCAGCTGGCGCGCACGCACCGGCTGGTCGTCATCATCGAGGACCTCCACTGGGCCGACAGCACGACGTGCGACATCGCGGCGCGGCTGGTCCGCCGCGCGGCCGCGCTGCCGCTGTTCGTGCTGCTGTCGTACCGCACCGACGACGTCGGGCGGGCTCATCCGCTGCGCCCGGTGCTCGCCGAGCTCGACCGCGCGCGCCTGCTCACACACCGGCCTCTCGCGCGCCTCAGCCCCGCCGAAGTCGGCGCGCTCGCCACCGCGGTGCACGGCGACACGCTCGCGGCGGGCGTGCTGAACGACATCGCCGCCCGCAGCGACGGCATCCCGTTCTACGTCGAGGAGCTCGCGAGCTTCTCGGGCACGCGACTGCCGGTCTCACTGCGCGACGTCCTCCTGCTGCGCTACGAGCGATTGGATGCCGAGGCCCGCCGTTTCACGCGCGTGCTGGCGACCGGCGGGGTCGAGGTGGCGCACCCCGTCCTGCGCGACGTGTTCGACGGTGACGAGGCCGCCCTCGAGGACGCCGTGCGCAGCGCCGTCGACGCGCAGGTCGTCGTGATCCGCGACGACGCGTACGCGTTCCGTCACGCGCTCATGCAGGAGGCGGTCTACGCGGAGCTCCTCCCGACCGAGCGGACGCGCCTGCACACCGCCTACGCCGTGGCACTCGAGAACTCGGCTCCCACGGCCCGTGTCCTCGCGGACATCGCCCACCACTGGCGCGCGGCGCGCGTGCCCGACCGCGCGCTGGCCGCCGGAGTGGCGGCGCAGCGCGCCGCGAGCGTCGCGTCGGCGTGGTCGACGGCGGCCGAGGCGGGGGAGCGGGTGCTCGAGCTCTGGGACTCGGTCGCCGACCCCGAGGGGATCTGCGGGATGCCGCGGGCCGAGGTGCTGCGCCGCACCTCCGCCGCCCTCGTGTCGGCGAATCGGAACGATCGCGCCCTCGCGTTCGCGCGCGAGGCGGTGGCTCTCTGGCCCGAGGACGACGTCGTCGGGCGCGCCGCGATGCTCGGCGACCTCGCGACGATCGAGTTCCAGGCCGGGGTGTCGGACGGGGTCGAGAGCATCGAGCAGGCGCTGGCGATCCTGGGCGACGACCCGCGGCACGACGTGCAGCGCGCCGGCCTCCTGCTCAGCTCCGCGCGCGTGCACATGCTCAACGGGCGCCAGGAACTCGGCGCGGAGGTCGCCGCGCAGACACGAGCGACCGCTGAGGCTGCGGCCGCTGCAGGAGACCCCGCCGCGCGCGAGATCCTCGCGCAGGCGCTGCTCATCGCCGCGACGTGTCGCGCCAGCGTCGGCGATCCGGACGGCGTGAGCCTGTTCGAGGAGGCGCGCGCGCACGCGGACGGGTTCGTCCGCGCGATGATGCGGTTCTACATCAACTACTCGAACACCCTCATGCTGATCGGCCGCTACGAGGACGCCGTCGCCCTGGCGCGGGAGGGGCAGGAGTACGGCCGCACCCACGTGGCCGACCTCGGCCCGCTCGTGATGATCGAGGCCAACATGATCGAGGCGCACATCTACGCCGGCCGGCTGCGGGAGGCCGAGGAGCTCGGCGGCCTGCTCCCGATGGTCGAACCGGGCCTCTACTCCGCCTTCCTGCGTGAGCGGCTGGTGTGCCTGGCCATCTGGCGCGGGCGCATCGACGGCGCCGAGGCGGCCCTGGACGCCGCGCGTCTGGAGCTCGACATGTTCGGCGCGTACGAGTTCCAGACCCGCTTCGGCATGGCGTACGACCTCGGCGAGCTGGCGCTCGCCCGCGGAGACGCGCACGAAGCGCTCGCGCACGCGCGGCTGGCGTGGGAGACGCCCGCCGGCGGCGTGCTCGCGC
The DNA here is from genome assembly GCF_053345975.1 of Microbacterium sp. C23T. Classification (NCBI taxonomy): domain Bacteria; kingdom Bacillati; phylum Actinomycetota; class Actinomycetes; order Micrococcales; family Microbacteriaceae; genus Microbacterium; species Microbacterium sp. C23T. The sequence goes on from NZ_JBKFBD010000017.1 coordinate 86,120, forward strand.
TGCCGCTGACCGCGATCGCGGCCAGGGCGGTCGCGATGCTCCGCGAACGCGGCGAGGATGCCGACATCGAGCCCTATCGAGCCGTGCTCGCCGGGTTCGACGTCTGGCCGGTGACCCCGCTGTGGGCGGCCGTCTTCGCCGCCGAGCTCGGCGAAGGACCGTGGACCGCTGCGATCGACGCGATGGGACCCGCGTACATCCGCGCGTACGCGCGCGTGCGGCACGGCGAGGCGCTGCTCGCGGAGGGCGACCGCGCCGGCGCTCGCGAGGCGCTCGCGACGGCGGTGTCGTACGCCGAGGAACTCGGTGCCGACGGCCTCGCCGCGCGTGCGAACGCCCTGCTGACGGATGCCGGACTCACGGGCGACGCGTCGCGCTCACTGCTGACCGCCCGCGAGGAGCAGGTGCTCGAGCTGGTCGCCGAAGGGCTCAGCAACGGGCAGATCGCGGAACGGCTCTATATCAGCGTCAAGACGGTCTCCGTGCACGTGTCGGCGATCCTGCGCAAGCTCGAGGCGCCGTCGCGCACCGCCGCGGCAGCGATCTACCGCCGCAGCGCCGCGTAGGCAGGGACGACCCGCGGCGCCGAGCGATGCCGCGGGGCGCAGCTGGGCCCACGCGCCCACAGGCTCCGCGCGTCGCGCCAGCGACGTGTGGAGGGGGCGTGGGGACCGTCATCCGAGCCGCGTCAGATGTAGTACTCGGGCGTCGTCAGCAGGGCGCGGGTGTCGTCGCCGACGCGGCGGGCGCGCGGCTTCGCAGGCACGCCGACCAGCACGCTGTCGGCAGGCGCGTCCTTGGTGACGACCGCGTTCGCACCGATGACGGATCCGGCGCCGATCGTGATCGGGCCGAGGATCTTGGCGCCGGCGCCGACGGCGACGCCGTCCTCGATCGTGGGGTGGCGCTTGCCGCCCTCGCGCTGGCGGCCGCCGAGGGTGACGCCGTGGTAGAGCATGACGTCGTCGCCGACCTCGGCGGTCTCGCCGACCACGACGCCCATGCCGTGGTCGATGAAGAAGCGACGGCCGATCGTCGCACCGGGGTGGATCTCGATGCCCGTGAGCCACCGGGTGATCTGCGACCCGGCGCGCGCGACGAATCGGAAGTCCCGCGTCCACAGGGCGTGCCACACGCGGTGCGCCCAGATCGCGTGCAGTCCCGGGTACAGCACGGCGATCTCGAGGCCGCCGCGCGCCGCGGGGTCGCGCAGCTTCGCCGCGGCGATGTCCTCACGGGCCCGGGCGAAGAATCCGATGCGTTCGTCGGTCATTTGGTCTGGGCCTCCGGCTCGCGCAGGTGCTCGTACAGAGCGGTCGACAGGTAACGTTCGCCCGAGTCGGGCACGATCACGACGATGCGCTGCCCGGCGGCTTCGGGGCGTGCGGCGATCTGCAGCGCCGCCCACACGGCGGCACCGGCCGACATCCCGGCGAGGATGCCCTCGCGCGTGGCGAGCTCGCGCGCCACCGTGATGGCGTCATCGAACTCGACGTCGAAGATCTCGTCGACGACCGAGCGGTCGAGCACCTCGGGGACGAAGTTCGGTCCGATGCCCTGGATGCGGTGGCCGCCGGCGCGGCCCTCGGTCAGGACGGGGGAGTCCTTCGGCTCGACGAGGACGATCTTGACGTCGGGGTTGCGCTCCTTGAGCACCTGGCCGACGCCGGTGATCGTGCCGCCCGTACCCGAACCCGCGACGAACCAGTCCACGCGGCCCTCGGTGTCACGCCAGATCTCCTCGGCGGTGGTCTTGCGGTGGATCGCGGCGTTCGCCTCGTGCTCGAACTGGCGAGCGAGGATGGCGCCGGGGGTCTCGGCGACGATGCGCTGGGCCGTCTCGACCGCCTCGGTCATGCCCTTGTAGGGGTCTGTGAGCACGAGTTCGGCGCCGAAGGCCTTCAAGAGGGTGCGGCGCTCCTTCGACATCGAGGCGGGCATCGTCAGGATGACGCGGTACCCGCGCGCGGCGCCGATCAGCGCGAGCGAGATGCCGGTGTTGCCGCTCGTGGACTCGACGATCGTGCCGCCCGGGAGCAGCTCTCCCGCCGCCTCGGCGGCCTCGACGAGCGCGTAGCCCAGGCGGTCCTTGACCGAGGAGCCCGGGTTGTAGAACTCGAGCTTCGCGAGCACCTCCGCGCCGAGGCCCTGGGTGAGCGCGTTGAGCCGCACGAGCGGCGTCTCGCCGAAGGCGGTGGTGATGTCGGAATGGATGCCGGGCACGTGGAACTCCCTCGGATCAGCGGTGCGCGAAGACGGCGACGGCGCGCCGGCGCCCGAACGGGTCGGGGTGCCGGCGCGCCGTCGTGACGACTCAATCTTCGCGCAGATCCTCGAAGAGCGCGGTCGAGAGGTAGCGCTCGCCGGTGTCGGGGGTGACCACGACGATCTTCTTGCCGGCGTTCTCAGGGCGGGCTGCGATCTGGAGGGCGGCCCACACGGCGGCGCCGCTCGAGATGCCGACGAGGATGCCTTCCTGGGCGGCCAGGTCGCGCGAGGTCGAGATGGCGTCCTCGAACTCGACCGTGACGACCTCGTCGAACACGTCCGTGTCGAGGATCGGCGGCACGAAGTTCGGGCCGATGCCCTGGATCTTCGCCGGACCGGGGGTGCCGGTCGACAGCAGGGGCGACGCGGTCGGCTCGACGGCGACGACCTGCACCTCGGGCTTGCGCTCCTTGAGCACCTGGCCGACACCGGTGATGGTGCCGCCCGTGCCGACGCCGGCGACGAAGATGTCGACTTCGCCGTCGGTGTCGCGCCAGATCTCCTCGGCGGTGGTCTTGCGGTGGATCTGGCGGTTCGCCTCATTCTCGAACTGCTTCGCGAGGACGGCGCCCGGCGTCTCGGCGACGATGCGCTCGGCCTCGGCGACGGCGAGCTTCATGCCGCCCGCGGGGTCGGTGAGCACGAGCTCCGCGCCGAAGCGCTTGAGCAGCTGGCGGCGCTCGACGGACATGGACGAGGGCATGGTCAGGATGACCTTGTAGCCGCGCGCGGCGCCGACCAGGGCGAGCGCGATGCCGGTGTTGCCACTGGTGCCCTCGACGATGGTGCCGCCCGGCTTCAGCGCACCGGCGGCCTCAGCGGCATCGACGATCGCGATGCCCAGACGGTCCTTGACGCTGGAGCCCGGGTTGTAGAACTCGAGCTTGGCGAGCACCTCGGCGCCGGAGCCGTTGGTCACGCGGTTGAGGCGGACGAGCGGGGTGTTGCCGAAAGCAGCGGTGATGTCGGAGTGGATGCCGGGCATGTCGGGCCTTTCACGGGGTTCACGGCGGATCGTGCCCCAGCCTAGGGTGACCCTTTCGCTGTGAGTCCTTCTGTGACGAAGGCCTGGCCGCGCCCCGGTACCCTGACCGTCGCCGAGCCGGGCCTAAAGTGGATGCGGTCATGGCTTCTCCCGACGATTCCCCCCTGCTCTCCGATGCCCTCCGCCGCGCCGCCGCGCGTCTGGCCGAGGTCGGCGTGACCGACCCGTCCGTCGACACCGAGCTGCTCGCCGCCTTCGTGCTCGGCTCCGGGCGCGGGGGAGTGCAGGCGGCCGCGATCCGCGGCGATCGCCTGACCGCCTCCGACGCTGCCCGCCTCGACGAGCTGGTCACCCGCCGCGCCACCCGCGAACCGCTGCAGCACATCATCGGGACGGCGCCCTTCCGCCACCTGGAGCTGCGGGTCGGCCCCGGCGTGTTCGTGCCGCGACCGGAGACCGAGGTGGTCGCGCAGCTGGCGATCGACGCGCTGCGGGCCGCAGCATCCGCCTCTCCCATCGCGGTGGATCTCGGCACCGGCAGCGGCGCGATCGCCCTCGCCATGGCGACCGAGGTGCCGCACGCGCGGATCTACGCCGCCGAGAACTCCGTCGACGCCTTCGTGTGGACGAAGGAGAACTTCGCGCACGTCGGCGCCGACAACGCGACGCTCGCCTTCATCGACCTCGCCCACGCCTTCCCGGAGCTCGACGGCACGGTCTCGGTGGTGGCATCCAATCCTCCGTATGTTCCGGATGCTGCGATCCCGCGCGATCCGGAAGTCCGCTTCTTCGACCCGCCCGCGGCGCTGTACGGGGGAGAGGACGGCCTCGACGTCGTCCGCGTGCTGAGCGGCGTGGGCCTGCGCCTCGCGCACCCCGGCGGACTGATCGTGATCGAGCACGGCGAGTGGCAGGGCGAGGCGATCCGCGGGATCCTCGAGGCCGACGGCTGGCGTGCTGCCGCGACCCACCCCGACCTCACGATGCGCGACCGCGCGACCACCGCGCTGCGCCCCTGAGCGCGCCGCCGGCTCGGAGCGTTCGTCCGGGGCTTCACAACTAGACTGACGGGCGATATGTCCCCCATCTACGACTGCCGTGACGAGGCGCAGCTGCTCACCGGCATGCGCCAGGCGCGCCAGGCCATCGGCCGCGGCGAGCTCGTCGTCATCCCCACCGACACCGTCTACGGCGTCGCTGCCGACGCCTTCGACCACGCCGCCGTCGCGCGCCTGCTCGCGGCCAAGGGGCGCGGACGCCAGTCGCCGCCGCCCGTTCTCGTCGCAGGACTCACGACGCTGCGCGCGCTCGTGGCCGAGGTTCCCGAGCCGATCGAACGCCTCGTGGAGGCGTACTGGCCGGGTGGCCTCACCATCGTGCTGCCGTCGCAGCCGTCGCTGTCGTGGGACCTCGGCGAGACCCGCGGCACCGTCGCCGTGCGCATGCCGGCGCACCGCATCGCCCTCGAGCTCCTCGAAGAGACCGGTCCGCTCGCGGTCTCGAGCGCCAACCTCACCGGCATGGCGGCGGGCATCAGCGCCGAGGACGCGGAAGGGATGCTGAAGGACAGCGTCGCCGTCTATCTCGGCGACGGGCCGTCCAAGACCGGCATCCCCTCGACGATCATCGACGCGACGAGCCTCGTCGTCGGCGACGAGCCCCTGGTGCGCGTGCTGCGCGAGGGCGCGGTCAGCCGCGAACAGCTGCGCGACGTGCTCGGCGACCTCCTCGAGCCCGACCCGGGCTCCGAGCCCGAAGCCGACGCCCCGGTCACAGATACTCCGGCCGACGAGGCTGCGACGCCCGAGGCGCCGGAACCCGACCGCTCGTGAAGCAGTACGTCTTCACGATCCTCCTCACGGCGGCCGTCACCTTCGTCCTGTCGTGGGCGGTGTGGCGACTCAGCCTCAAGTACAAGCTGTATCCGGGCATCCGCGAACGCGACGTCCACAAGACGCCCACGCCGCGCCTCGGCGGCATCGCCATGTTCATCGGCGTGCTGGCGGCGTTCGCGGTGTCGTCGCAGCATCCGTATTTCTCCATCGTCTGGGCTCAGCCCCAGCAGATGTATGCCCTCCTCGGCGCGACCGCGCTCATCGTGGTCGTCGGCGTGCTCGACGACCTCTGGGATCTCGACTGGATGATCAAGCTGGGCGCGCAGTTCCTCGCGGCGGGCGTGATCGCGTGGTTCGGGCAGCTCCAGATCTACACGCTGCCGCTGGGCGGCATGACGATCTTCTCGAGCTGGGCGAGCTTCACCCTCACCGTCTTCTCGATCGTCGTCGTCATGAACGCGGTGAACTTCATCGACGGGCTCGACGGCCTCGTGGCCGGGGTGTGCCTGATCGCGAACGCGGTCTTCTTCGCGTACTCCTACATGGTGTTCCGCGACATCGGCTCGAGCACCTACTTCACGCTGTCCTCGCTGATCGCCGCCGTGCTCATCGGCGCGTGCATCGGGTTCCTCCCTCTCAACTGGAGCCCCGCGCGCCTGTTCATGGGCGACGCCGGCGCGCTGATGCTCGGCCTCCTGATGGCGTGCTCGGCGATCTCGATCACCGGCAACTTCGACCCGGCGATGATCGCCGACAACGACGCGTTCGGCCGTTCGCAGCTTCTCGGTGCGTTCATCCCGATCCTGCTTCCGGTCGTCGTCGTGCTGCTCCCGCTGCTCGACTTCGGCCTCGCCGTCGTGCGGCGCATGAGCAGGGGAAAGTCGCCGTTCTCGCCCGACCGCAAGCACCTGCACCACCGCATGCTCGACATGGGCCACACCGACCGCGACGCCGTGCTCATCTTCTACGCGTGGACGGCCCTCGTGAGCCTGTCGGTGCTGCTCATGTACATCGGCACGACCCTGCAGTGGCCGGGGGACTACCTCTTCGGCGTGTTCTACGGCGTCGTCGGCATCGCCGCATGCCTCGTCGTCACCCTCCTTCCCTCGCACCGCCGCCCGGTCGCCGCGGCGCCGGTCCCCTCCGAACCCGAACCCGAACCGCAGCCCGATCCCGCGCCCGCACAGGAGGACGCCCGATGAGCACCAGCCCGAACCCCCGAACCCCGATCTCCAGCACGCCGATCCTGCGCACCGTCCTGGTGTGGTCTGGCTCGGTCACCGCGATCCTCGCCGTCATCGGCGCGATCGTCGGCTTCCTCGTCGCCGGCACCACGGGCCTCTGGAGCGCCCTGGCCGGCGTCCTGGTCGCCGCGGTGTTCCTCGGCATCACCGGGGCGAGCATCCTCATCGCGAACCGGTGGTTCGGCGACCCGCTCTACGTGCCGATCTTCTTCGGCATCGTGATGGGCGGGTGGATCCTCAAGTTCGTCGTGTTCATCGTGATCCTCCTCGTCCTGCGCGGTCAGCCCTGGATCGAGCCCCAGGTGTTCTTCGTCGCGGCGGTCGTGAGCGTGCTCGCCTCGCTGGCGGTGGACGTCGTCGTGATGGTGCGCATGAGGGTGCCGCACGTGAGCGATGTGACGCTTCCGACCGACCCCGACGAGGGGGACAAGCGCGACGGGGAGCCCGGCGCGTCGTGAACCACCCCTGCGCGGATTCAGCGAGCTCACAAGTTTGATAGGCTGAACGAGCGCCCGCCCACTCGCTCAGCGAGTACTTGCGGAGTGACGCTCACCGACCATCGTCGCAACGGTTCTTGACCGGTGCCCCGAAGCTGGAGCCAGCGCTGTCTATTCATGCTGCGACCCTGATCGCCCCCTTTGCCACGGATGAACCGCCCGTCTTCCACGGGCCCTCGATCGATGAGTTCTTCCCCGAGGTTCTCTTCAATCTGGCCGGTGTTCCGATCACCCGGATCCACCTCATCCAGTTCCTCGCCACGATCGCCGTCGTCGTGATCTTCTGGCTCGGCACGCGCCGTATGCGTGTCGTGCCGGGACGCTTCCAGAGCCTCGTCGAGATGGGACTGGACTTCGTCCGCGTCAACATCGGCGAAGACCTGCTCGGCAAGAAGGACGCCCAGCGCTTCCTGCCGATCCTCACGACGCTGTTCTTCATGATCCTGTTCATGAACATCACGGGCATCATCCCGTTCCTGAACATCGCCGGCACGAGCATCATCGCGGTGCCGCTGACGCTCGCCGTCGTGAGCTACGTCACGTTCATCTACGCCGGCATCAAGAAGAGCCCGAAGAACTTCTTCAAGAACTCGCTCTTCCCGTCGGGCGTGCCGTGGCCGATCTACATCATCGTCACGCCGATCGAGCTCATCTCGACGTTCATCATCCGGCCGGTCACGCTGACCCTCCGACTCCTGATGAACATGATGGTCGGCCACCTGCTGCTGGTGCTGTTCTTCGCGGCCACGCAGTTCTTCATCTTCGACATGGGCGGCTGGTGGTCGATCCTCGGCGCCGGCAGCCTCGCGTTCGGCTTCGTCTTCACCCTGTTCGAAATCCTGGTGGCAGTCCTCCAGGCCTACGTCTTCGCCCTTCTCACCGCGGTCTACATCCAGCTCGCGGTCGCCGAAGAGCACTGAAAGCGGGACGGCCCTGCCCTGAAACGACGCAGGGCCGCCCACAACCGAAAGGAAACACCCCCGTGGACGCAACTACGGTTCTCGCAGAGGTCTCCGGCTCCATCGCGACCGTCGGATACGGTCTCGCCGCCATCGGCCCGGCCATCGGCGTGGGCATCGTCGTCGGCAAGACGATCGAGGGCGTCGCCCGTCAGCCCGAGCTGGCCGGCCGCCTGCAGGTCCTCATGTGGATCGGTATCGCCTTCACCGAGGCGCTCGCCTTCATCGGCATCGCGACCGGCTTCATCTTCGGCTTCTGATCGCCCACACCCAGTCGTAAGGAGACAGGATGCTGCACGCTCTTGTCACGTACGCCGCGGAAGAGGGTGCGGAGGCGCACAACCCCCTCCTCCCCGCGTGGTACGACATCATCTGGTCGTCGGTGTGCTTCATCGTCATCCTCATCATCTTCTGGAAGGTCGCCCTTCCGCGGATGAAGAAGCTGCTCGACGAGCGCTCCGCTGCGATCGAAGGCAACATCGCCAAGGCCGACGAGGCCCAGCGCAAGGCCGAGGCCGCCCTCGAGGAGTACACGGCGCAGCTCGCCGATGCTCGCAAGGAGGCCGGTGAGATCCGCGACGCCGCCCGCGAGGACGGCAAGAAGATCGTCGCCGAGGCCAAGGAGACCGCTTCGGCGGAGGCTTCGCGCCTGACCACGACCGCGCACGCCCAGATCGAGGCGGAGCGCCAGACGGCACTCGTGTCGCTGCGCAGCGAGGTGGGCACGCTCGCCCTCGACCTCGCCGGCGGCGTGATCGGTGAGACGCTGTCCGACGACAAGAAGGCTCAGGCCGTCGTCGACCGCTTCCTCGCCGAGCTCGAAGAGTCCGAAGGGGCCAAGGCGTAATGGGCAGCGCGACCACTCAGGCCCTGGCGGCGACGACGGCGGCGCTCCGCGCCGCGTCGGGCGTCGACCTCGACGTGGCCGGCGAACTCTTCGCCGTCGCGCGCGCCGTGGGCGACTCGTCGCAGCTGAGCGGCGCGCTCGCCGACTCCGCCGCGTCGACCGAGGCCCGCCGCAAGGTCGTCGCCGACGTGTTCGGCAAGGCCGTCAAGCCTACGACGGCGTCGCTGCTGACGACCGCCGTCGCCCAGCGGTGGTCCTCGGCCGGCGATCTCATCGACGGCATCGAGGAGCTCGCCGTGCGCGCGGCCGCTGTCGCGGACGCGAAGGCCGACGTCGAAGCCGAGCTGTTCGCGTTCTCGCGGACGGTGGCCGACAACCCCGAGCTCGAGCTCGCGCTGGGAAGCCGCCTGGGTGACTCCGCTGCGAAGGGCGCGCTCGTCGAGAAGCTGCTCGCGGGCCGCGCGAGCGCAGGGGCGATGCTGATCGCGTCCTCCCTCATCCGCCAGCCGCGCGAACGGCGCGTGCGTCAGCTGCTGTCGCGCGCGACGCGTCTCGTGGCCGACCAGCGCAACCGCGCGGTCGCGACGGTCGTCGCGGCCGCACCGCTCAGCGCAGCGCAGAGCGAGCGCCTCACGGCCGCGCTGACCAAGCGCTACGGCACGCCGGTGTCGCTGAACACCATCGTCGACCCGACCGTCGTCGGCGGCGTGCGCGTGCAGATCGCGGACGACGTGATCGACGCGAGCGTGTCGTCGCGTCTGGCCGACCTCCGTCAGCGGCTCGCCGGCTGACACAGACTTCCCGCGCAAGCGGAGACTTCGGGGCCGCGGCCCCTTGAACGAAGGAAAACAATGGCAGATCTCTCTATCAGCCCTGATGTCATCCGTGACGCGCTGAAGGACTTCGTCGCCGCCTACGAGCCCACCGGGGCTGCGGCCACCGAGGTCGGCACGGTCGTCGACGCCGCTGACGGCATCGCCCACGTCGAGGGCCTTCCCGGTGTCATGGCGAACGAGCTCGTCACGTTCGCGGACGGCACGCAGGGCCTCGCGCTGAACCTGGACGAGCACGAGATCGGTGTGGTCGTCCTCGGCGACTTCGCCGGCATCGAAGCCGGCCAGCAGGTCACCCGCACCGGTGAGGTGCTCTCGGTGCCCGTCGGCGACGGCTACCTCGGCCGCGTGGTCGACCCGCTCGGCAACCCGATCGACGGCCTCGGCGAGATCGCCACCGTCGGCCGCCGTGCCCTCGAGCTGCAGGCGCCGGGCGTCATGCAGCGCAAGTCGGTGCACGAGCCGCTGCAGACCGGCATCAAGGCCATCGACGCGATGATCCCGGTCGGCCGCGGCCAGCGCCAGCTCATCATCGGCGACCGCCAGACCGGCAAGACCGCGATCGCCATCGACACGATCATCAACCAGCGCTCCAACTGGGAGTCGGGCGATGTCAACAAGCAGGTGCGCTGCATCTACGTCGCGATCGGCCAGAAGGGCTCCACGATCGCGGCCGTGAAGGGCGCTCTCGAGGACGCCGGCGCGCTGGAGTACACGACGATCGTCGCGGCTCCCGCCTCCGACCCCGCCGGCTTCAAGTACCTCGCGCCGTACACCGGCTCGGCCATCGGCCAGCACTGGATGTACGAGGGCAAGCACGTCCTGGTCATCTTCGACGACCTGTCGAAGCAGGCCGAGGCCTACCGCGCCGTGTCGCTGCTCCTCCGCCGCCCGCCGGGCCGTGAGGCCTACCCGGGTGACGTCTTCTACCTGCACTCGCGTCTGCTCGAACGCTGCGCGAAGCTGTCCGACGAGCTCGGCGCCGGCTCGATGACGGGTCTCCCGATCATCGAGACCAAGGCCAACGACGTCTCGGCGTACATCCCGACCAACGTGATCTCGATCACCGACGGCCAGATCTTCCTGCAGTCCGACCTGTTCAACGCCAACCAGCGCCCCGCTGTCGACGTCGGCATCTCGGTCTCGCGAGTCGGCGGTGACGCACAGGTCAAGTCGATCAAGAAGGTCTCCGGCACGCTCAAGCTCGAGCTCGCCCAGTACCGCTCGCTCGAGGCGTTCGCCATGTTCGCCTCGGACCTGGACGCCGCATCGCGTCGCCAGCTCGCCCGTGGCGCCCGTCTGACCGAACTGCTCAAGCAGCCGCAGTACTCGCCGTACCCGGTCGAGGAGCAGGTCGTCTCGGTCTGGGCCGGCACCAACGGCAAGCTCGACACGATCGAGGTCGAGGACGTGCTCTCGTTCGAGCGCGAGCTTCTGGACTACCTGCGTCGCAACACCACGATCCTCGACACGCTGCGCGACACGAACGTCCTCGACGACGACACCGTGGCGGAGCTGACGAAGAAGACCGACGAGTTCATCCTCGAGTTCCAGGCCGGCAAGGGCCAGTCGATCACGAAGCCCGGCCACGAAGAGGTCGCGGCGGCTCAGGCCGACGACGTGAACCAGGAGAAGATCGTCAAGGGCCGCCGCTAAGGCGGGCCTGGGCTAGCAGACATGGGCGCACAACTCCGGGTCTACAAGCAGAAGATCTCTTCTGCTCAGACGACCAAGAAGATCACGAAGGCGATGGAACTCATCGCGGCTTCGCGCATCCAGAAGGCGATGGCGCGTGTGCGCGCGTCGTCGCCCTTCGCGCGGGCCGTCAGCAGTGCCGTCTCCGCCGTGGCGACGCACTCCAACGTCGACCACCCGCTGACCGTCGAACGAGAGACGATCCGCCGCTCGGCGGTCGTGATCTTCTCGTCCGACCGCGGTCTCGCGGGCGCGTTCAACTCGCAGATCCTCCGTGAGGGGCTCGAGCTCGCGCAGCTGCTGCGCGAGGAGGGCCGGGAGCCGGTGTTCTACCTCGTCGGGCGCAAGGCCGTCGGGTACTTCCAGTTCCGTCGCATGGAGGCGGCCGCCGAGTGGACGGGTGACACCGACACGCCGCACTTCACGACCGCCGAGGAGATCGCGGCGACTCTGCTCGACGCGTACGACCGCGGCGGCGAGGAGAACGGCGTCGACGAGATCCACCTCGTCTACAACCGCTTCGTCAGCATGATGACGCAGACGCCCGAGACGGTGCGCCTGCTCCCGCTCGAGGTCGTCGAGGCCGAGGAGTCGTCCTCGGCAGCGGTGTACCCGCTGTACGAGTTCGAGCCGGACGCCGAGACCGTGCTCGACGCGCTTCTGCCGGTGTACATCCAGAGCCGCGTCTTCAACGCCCTCCTGCAGTCGTCGGCCGCGAAGCACGCCGCCACGCAGAAGGCGATGAAGTCCGCCAGCGACAACGCCGACAAGCTCATCACCGACTACACGCGCCTGCGCAACAACGCGCGCCAGGCTGAGATCACGCAGCAGATCGCCGAGATCGTCGGCGGCGCCGACGCTCTGTCCTCGGGCAAGTAACGCTCCTGCGCAGACAGACCACACGAAAGAGAAGAAGCCATGAGCCTCACCGCTGACAAGACCGAGACGGCGGTCGTCGGGCGCGTCGCCCGCGTCACCGGCCCCGTCGTCGACATCGAGTTCCCGCACGACTCGATCCCCGACATCTACAACGCGCTCAAGACGACGATCACCATCGACGGCGAGTCGGCCGAGATCACGCTCGAGGTCGCTCAGCACCTCGGTGACGACCTCGTCCGCGCCATCTCGCTGAAGCCGACCGACGGCATGGTCCGCGGCCAGGAGGTGCGCGACACCGGCGGGCCCATCACGGTCCCCGTCGGCGACGTCACCAAGGGCAAGGTGTTCAACGTCACGGGTGACGTCCTGAACGCCGCTCCGGGCGAGACCGTCGAGGTCACCGAGCGCTGGGGCATCCACCGCCAGGCGCCCTCGTTCGACCAGCTCGAGTCGAAGACCGAGATGTTCGAGACCGGCATCAAGTCGATCGACCTTCTCACCCCGTACGTGCAGGGTGGAAAGATCGGCCTCTTCGGCGGCGCCGGCGTCGGCAAGACGGTCCTCATCCAGGAGATGATCCAGCGCGTCGCGCAGGACCACGGTGGTGTGTCGGTGTTCGCCGGTGTCGGCGAGCGCACCCGTGAGGGCAACGACCTCATCGGCGAGATGGAGGAGGCGGGCGTCTTCGACAAGACCGCCCTCGTCTTCGGCCAGATGGACGAGCCGCCGGGGACGCGTCTGCGCGTGGCCCTCTCGGCCCTCACGATGGCGGAGTACTTCCGCGACGTGCAGAAGCAGGACGTTCTGCTCTTCATCGACAACATCTTCCGCTTCACGCAGGCCGGTTCCGAGGTCTCGACGCTGCTCGGCCGCATGCCTTCCGCGGTGGGCTACCAGCCGAACCTCGCCGACGAGATGGGCATCCTCCAGGAGCGCATCACCTCGACGCGCGGTCACTCGATCACGTCGCTCCAGGCGATCTACGTCCCCGCCGACGACTACACCGACCCGGCCCCGGCGACCACGTTCGCGCACCTCGACGCCACCACCGAGCTCTCGCGTGAGATCGCGTCGAAGGGTCTGTACCCGGCCATCGACCCGCTGACGTCGACGAGCCGCATCCTCGACCCGCGCTACATCGGTGAGGACCACTACCGCGTGGCCACCGCCGTGAAGCAGATCCTGCAGAAGAACAAGGAACTGCAGGAGATAATCGCGATCCTCGGTGTCGACGAGCTCTCGGAAGAGGACAAGATCGTCGTCGCCCGCGCGCGCCGCATCCAGCAGTTCCTCTCGCAGAACACCTACATGGCGAAGAAGTTCACCGGTGTCGAGGGTTCGACGGTCCCGATCAAGGAGACCATCGAGTCGTTCGACGCGATCGTCAAGGGCGAGTTCGACCACGTGGCCGAGCAGGCCTTCTTCAACGTCGGCGGCATCTCCGACGTCGAAGAGCAGTGGGCGCGTATCCAGAAGGAGAACGGCTGATCATGCCGCTCAAAGTGAGCCTCGTCTCCGCGGACGCGGAGGTCTGGTCGGGGGAGGCGTCGCTCGTCGTCGCCAAGACCGTCGAGGGCGAGATCGGCTTCATGACCGGTCACGAGCCGGTGCTCGCGATCCTCGCCGAGGGTCAGGTGCGCATCACCGAGACCTCCGGCACGAAGATCATCGCCAACGCGCAGGACGGGTTCCTGTCGATGGAAGGCGACGACCTCACGATCGTGGCCGGAAACGCCGCACTGATCTCCTGATCACCCATCATTCGCACTCGGCCGGTCCCCTCGGGGATCGGCCGAGTCGTTTCATCCGGCGACGTCGCCCCGAGCCCCGCCACCGAGAGCCATGCTGATCCTGCTCCCCCCGTCCGAGACGAAGCGCACCGGTGGCAAGCGCGCACCTCTGGATGCCGCAGGACTGGCACTGCCGGAGCTGGCACCGCAGCGCGACGCCGTCGTGGCGGCCCTGGTCGCACTCTCCGCCGATGAGGAGCACGCCGCACGCGTCCTCAAGCTCGGCCCCCAGCAGCGCGGCGAGGTCGCGGTCAACGCCGCGCTGCGCGAAGCCCCGACCATGGCTGCGATCGATCGCTACACCGGTGTCCTCTTCGACGCGCTGGATGCCGCATCCGTCTCCGCCGCCGGACGGCGCTGGCTGGGAGCCCATGTCCTCGTGCACTCGGCGCCGTTCGGGCCGGTGGGCGCGCTGGATCCGATCCCGGCGTATCGTCTCGGCGCGGCCACGTCGCTTCCCGGTGTGCCGCCGCTGCGGCGCCACTGGGGCGCCGACGTGACCGCCGCCCTCGCTGCCCTCGCCCCGCGGTTCGTGCTCGACCTCCGCTCCGAGGCCTACGTCGGCCTCGGCCCGGTGCCGGCCGGCGTCGCCTCCCGGTACGTGCGCGTCGTGAGCGAGGGGGCCGACGGCGCCGTGCGCGCCCTGAACCACTTCAACAAGCACGCGAAGGGCGCGCTCGTCCGCCGGCTCGCCGAGGACCGTCCACGGATCGGGTCTGCCGCGGGGTTCCTGACATGGGCGGATGCCGCGGGCCTCCGCGTACGCGAGACCGGAGCCGGCGAACTCGAGCTCTTCGCCTGAGCTGCTACGCGGTCGGCGTGCGCACCGCCGAGAAGCGATTGCGGCGGCGCAGCGCGAAGCCGAGCCGCTCGTACGCCGCGATGGCCCCGACGTTCGACGCCGCCGCGTGCAGAAGTGCGCGATCGCCGCGTTCCTGGATGTGGAACGCGACGTCGAGCACGAGGCGCGACGCGAGCCCCTGACGACGGTGGTCGGCGTCGACGGCGACGGCGCTGATCTCGGTCCAGCCCTCGGGGTGCAGGCGCTCGCCCGCCATCGCGACCAGGCGGCCGTCGCGGCGGATGCCGATGTACCGTCCGAGTTCGTAGGTGCGCGGCCGGAACGGACCGGGCTGGTTGCGCTCGACGATCGCGAGCATCTCGGGAACGTCGGCGGCGCCCAGCAGGACCGCCTCGGCGTACGGCTGCGGGCGCAGTGCGTCGGTCTCGACGAGCTGCACCCCCTCGCCCTGGCCGACGAACTCCCAGCCCTCCGGCACGTCCCCCTCGTAGCCCGACAGCCCGATCTCGGCACCGGGGCCGACGAGGTCGACGAGGGCCCGCCACACCTCCGGCTCGTCCCACGAGCGCACCGCGACGAACGGCGCGACGTCTTCCGGGTAGCGGCGCACGAGGTCGTCGCCGATCGCGAACGAGGCGTGCGGACCGGTGAGCGAGTGCCACGGGGCGTTGTCGAGCACAGTGGCGTCGGCGTGCGGGGCATCGAGGATGGGGGCGAGGGAGGCATCGGGCACCCGCCCACTCTGCGCCTGCGTCCCCGTCGCCGCAAATGCCCGGCGTCACCGCACGCAATACGTGCGAGGACGCCGCCCGGTCAGTGCTTGGTGTGCTCGGCCGTGCGTTCGGTGTTCTCGGCGATCGCGATGAGGGCGACGACCGCCTCGATGATGAACCTGAGCAGGATGATCGCGAGGAACGTCACCACCGGCACCACGATGATGGTCGCGACGAGCCCGGTGATCCCCGCGCCGACGTTGAGCCACATCAGCGAGATCGCGTTCATGATGCCGCCGACGAAGTACACGATGAAGCCGATGGCGATCGCGATCAGGCCGACGAAGTAGAACACGCTCGCCAGTCGCCGCGTGATGAAGGTGCGGAACGACAGGTCGAACAGCGCCGAGAAGAACCCTCGACCGACCTCGTTGACCTCGCCGCGGACCGTCGGAACGCCGGTGTCGTCAGGATCGGCCGCGCGCGCGGCGTCGGCTGCGGACTGCGGGGGCAGCGGCGGGGGAGTCGAAGCGGACGGAGTCTGGTCGGTCATGGCAGCCCTTCGGTCGGGAGTTCTGCTCAGGGTATCCACCGCCGCCTCACCGGGCCATCCCCTTGATATGGGCCGCCAATGCTGACAGGCAGCTGAGAGCCTCGCTAGCATGTGTCGAGCGGAGCAGGCGCTCCGTGGGCGCGCTGGGACGCGCCCCGAACCGACTCTCTCGGAGGTCGCTCCACATGGATTACAACGACGGCAGCGGGGCCGGGGCGCTCATCGCCTGGCTCGTGCTCGCTCCTTTCTTCTTCCTGCTCGCGATCGCCGGCTACGTCATCGGCTCGTGGTTCCTCATGAAGGTCTTCGACAAGGCCGGCGTGCAGGGCCGTTGGCGTGCGTGGGTGCCGGTCTACAACACCTTGATATTCGTCAAGCTCGGCGACCTCAACCCCTGGTGGCTGTTGATCCTCTGGGGCGGCACCGCCGTGCTCGGGTGGGTTCCGGTGCTCGGCACCCTCATCGGTCTCGCCACCTTCATCTACACGCTCCTCGCTGCCTGGCGCGTGGGCCTGAAGCTGCAGAAGGAGGCCGTCTGGCTCATCCTCTACTTCTTCCTCGCGATCGTGTGGCTCGGCATCAACGCGTTCGACCGCTCGCGCTGGAACACGGCGATCCCCGCCGCACCGTGGGCGGGCAACTTCCTCGCCGACAACACCGTGTGGTCGGGCATCCCCGCGCAGGCGCCGGCCGGCGGCTATCCCGCCAACCCGGCGACCGCTCCCGGGTACGGCGCCCCCACGGGCTACCAGCCGCCGGCGGGGTACACCCCGCCGCCCGCGCCTCCCGCCGGCTACACGCCGCCGCCCGCGCCCTCGGCCGCGCCCGCCGCTCCGGTGCCGCCGCCTGCCGCCCAGCCCCCGGCCGCCCAGCCGCCGGTC